>JAQTQF010000095.1 GCA_028712345.1 Phycisphaerae bacterium
CAATCTATTTCATTATACCTTCCCGCGACTTGGCATAACGGTTAAATTCGTCAAGTCGAATGATCTGGACGCATTCGAGAAAGCGATTACGGCAAAAACAAAAGCGATTTACGCAGAATCGATAGGCAATCCCAAGCTGGACATCGCCGATTTGGAAGGAATCGCAAATATAGCTCACAAAAACGGCATCCCCTTCGTTTTGGATAATACGGTTTCGCCTTATCTGCTGCAGCCGATAGATTTCGGAGTTGACATCGTTGTGTACTCAGCCACTAAATTCATCGGAGGTCACGGAACATCTATCGGCGGATTGATAGTCGATTCAGGGAAGTTTGACTGGGCGAGCGGAAAATTCCCCCTTATATCCGAGCCGGACCCCAGCTATCACGGCATCAACTTCATCGAAGCATTAAAACCGCTCGGAAATATCGCTTACATTATTAAGGCGAGAGTAACTCTTCTTCGCGATTTAGGGCCGGCATTGTCGCCGTTTAATTCGTTTCTGTTTTTACAGGGGTTAGAGACTCTGCATCTTAGAATGCCAAGACATTCGGAGAATGCCCTGGCGGCAGCGAAGTATCTGAGCAAACATCCGAAAGTTTCGTGGGTGAATTATCCCGGACTAAAATCGAGTCCTGAAAACGCAAAAGTAAAAAAATATCTCCGAAACGGCGCCGGGGCTATTCTGGGATTTGGAATTAAAGGCGGGCTCGATGCTGGAAAGAGATTTATTGATTCTCTCGAGCTTATTTCTCACCTGGCGAATGTAGGCGACGCCAAGACGCTTGCGATTCATCCTGCAACGACGACGCATCAGCAGCTTTCGCCGGAGGAACAACTGGCAACGGGAGTAACGCCGGACTTTATTCGCTTGTCCGTCGGCATTGAACATATTGATGATATTATCGCAGATATTGAACAGGCTTTGGAAAAATCATAAACGATTGAATCGGAGACAAAAAAATGACAAGAATATTTAAAGATATTATCGAAACTATCGGCAATACGCCACTGGTAAAACTCAACAGGATTACAGAAGGATTGAACGCAGTTATTCTCGCAAAGATAGAATCGTTCAACCCGCTATCGAGCGTAAAGGACCGCATAGGCGCAGCAATGATTGAAGATGCCGAGAGGAAAGGGCTGCTTGGTAAGAATTCGATAATTATTGAGCCGACAAGCGGAAATACCGGCATCGCTTTGGCGTTTATAGCGGCGGCAAAGGGGTACAAGCTGATTCTCACTATGCCCGAAACGATGAGCCTCGAAAGAAGGCAATTGCTGAAAATCTTCGGCGCAGAGCTTGTACTTACCGAGGGAATAAAAGGAATGAAAGGGGCAATCGAAAAGGCCGAGGAACTTGTCAGCAAAACCGCCAACAGTTTTATGCCTCAGCAATTCAACAATCCTGCTAATCCTGAGATACATCGCGGAACTACGGCAGAGGAAATATGGAATGATACCGACGGCAAAGTGGATATTTTCGTCTCTGGTATCGGCACAGGCGGGACTATTACCGGCGTATCCGAGGTAATCAAGCAAAGGAAAAAGACATTTAAGACTGTCGGCGTCGAACCGGACGCTTCGGCGGTACTTTCGGGTGAAAAGGCCGGTGCGCATAAGATTCAGGGCATAGGTGCAGGTTTCGTGCCGGATGTTTTGAACAGAGAGATAATTGATGAGATTATTCGCGTAAAAGAAGAAGATGCCGGCGAAACCGCAAGACAACTTGCAAAGTCGGAAGGAATATTGGCGGGTATTTCCGGCGGCGCCGCATTATGGGCTGCGATTGAAATCGCCAAACGCAGGGAAAACAGCGGAAAATTAATTGTTGTTTTACTGCCGGATACGGGGGAGCGGTATCTTTCAACCTGGCTGTTTCAGTAGAAGCGGCATATACAGCGTTATTCTTCTTTTTCTCTTTTGGCTAAAAATTCCTTGAGGATTTCGGCTGCGGCGATTGCGTCAAGTCTGTTTTTCTTCTTCTTATGCGTCAGGCCTGTCCGAGATAATTTGTTTCCGGCAGAAAAGCTGGAAAGCCTTTCGTCCTGGAAAAATATCTGGAGTTCAATCCTGCCGGCAAGTTCTGCTGCGAATTTACGAACGATTGCCGCCCTATCCCCTTCGCTATCATCCATATTCAAAGGCAGGCCTAAAACCACGGCCTCTGCATCATATTGCCGTATTGTCCTAACGATACGGCCGGCCAAATCTTTAACGCCCTCTATGACATCGAGAGGACTGGCTATGGTTTCTTCGCTATTGCATATCGCAAGGCCTGTGCGCTTATCACCCAAATCTATGCATAGGAATCGCATTACAGATATTGCTCTTTGCCGTGTTCTTTTATAAGTTCGAGCAATTGTTTTAGTCTGGCCGACTCGTCAATGGGACAGACAAAGGTAGCGTCGGGGCTGTGAACTACAATCATATTCTTAAGCCCTATGGCCGCTATGAGATGATTTTTGTCCTCGGTTACGATAATACTGTCTTTGCAGTCGAACACCTCGCTCTGGTCGGCGGAAATAATGTTGCCGCCTGCATCCGACTGAATTATATCGGCGAGAGCGGTGAAAGAGCCCATATCGAACCACTGACAATTAAGCTTTATCGCGTGAACCTGCGGTGCCTTTTCCATAACGGCAAAATCAATACTGATTTTCGGCAGTTTTACGAAATTCTCGGCCAGCGCATCTTCCTGACCTGAACCGCCCCAGGCGGAACGAATGTTCTGCAACGGCTGTTTTGCCTGCGGGATGTTTTCACACAAAAGCTCAAGTATCCGTTTGGCTTTCCATACGAAAAGGCCGGCGTTCCAGCAGTACTGACCGCTCGAAAGATATTCCTTGGCCGTGGCAAGATCGGGCTTTTCCTTAAAGGCCTCAACCTTGAAGATTTTATTCTCACATTCGCTGCACTTGCCGGCTTTGCCGAGTTTTATGTAGCCCAGTTGGGTGCTGGGGAAAGACGGCTGGATTCCAAAAGTTACAAGGGCATCGGGATTGTTTTCAACATAAGTCAGGCCATCCGAAATTGCCTGCTGAAAAACATCGACCGGTTTAATTACCTGGTCAGCCGTTACCACCGCCATAGTAGCATCCGGGTCAAACCGGCAAAGGACACTGGCGGCAAGTCCGATGGCACCGGCGGTATCGCGAACAGCCGGTTCGGATATAACATTGTCATAGGGAATTTCCGGCAGGCTGTCGCGAACAAGGTCGGAATAACCTTTATTAGTGAGAACAATTATATTGCGGTGGTCAAAAAGAGAACTTACCCGCTGAAAACATCTCCTGAGGAGCGTATCGCCGTCGATAAGACGCAAGACCTGTTTGGGTCTATTTTCCCTGCTAAGCGGCCAAAGCCGCTTTCCGGTTCCGCCCGCCATTATGACTGCAAATCTCATAATTATGCCCTCTTAATGATTATATGATGAAACTGTCGTTTATTTGTGCAAATGGTTTAATTTTTTCTGCCAACGCCGCATAATCGCTCTGCCCCATAAGGGCGAAAGTCGCTTCCTTGCCGAGTTCAACTGCCGGCTGGTCGTAAGCATTTATGTCAAATAACATTGCCGCAATAGATGTCGAAGTTTCAAGAAGATATATGAATTGTCCTATAGTATAAGGACAAATCTTTTCAAAAGCAATAGTAAGACAAGGTCGTTTGCTGGCTAATAACGCGTATTCCGTTCCCGCCCTTTCGCTGTTCAATAATCTGCTCATATCCTGATTTGAAAGGTAATCCAGTTCTGGAGCGATATCGGGAGCGGCGCCGATTTTGACATCCACTCCAAAATCTTCGACAGCGAGGAATGTGAACAGTTTGTCGTTGGGTCCTTCTCTATAGAGCTGGACCTGACTGTGCTGGTCGGTCGCTCCCAAGGCTTTGACGGGCGTGGGACCGACGAAAATTTCTTTTCCTGACAGGTCTTTGGCCTTGCCGAGACTTTCAGCCCATAACTGCCTATACCAGTCGGCAAAATCCTTCAGGGCATAACTGTAAGACATCATCACGGATATTTTTTTGCCTCTGTTGTAGTAATGCCAGTTAATGGCGGCATTGACGGCGGCGGGGTTCTTGTAAAAAGTCTGCTGACTTACCTTTTTATCCATCTCGGCGGCGCCGGCTAAAAGCCGGTCAATATCGATTCCGCAAACCGCTGCGCTTAATAGACCGACGGGGCTTAAAACGCTGAATCTTCCGCCGACGCCGTCCGGCACTTGTAATGTCGTAAGACCGAAGGCATCTGCCGTCTTTCGCAATGTGCCTTGTTGCGAGTCGGTCGTCGCGATAATGTGCTTCTTTAAAGAATCTTTGCCAAGCTTCTCTTCGAGCATTTGGCAAATCGTTAAAAACTGGGCGGCCGTTTCGGCAGTTCTGCCGGATTTACTGATTACATTAAATACGGTCTTGTCCAGGTTGTCGGAGAGCCAACTGAGAAAAGAACTCAGCTGCAACGGGTCAACATTATCGAACACAAACAATCTGGGACAGCCTTTGCGCTGCTTGTCGTCAAGATTATACATAAAAGGATTCATCGCCGTCTGGAGAGCGATGTTGCCGAGAGCCGAGCCGCCAATGCCGAGAACAACGAAATTTTCGCACCATTTCACTTGAGCAGCAACGGCCTTGACTGCTTTGACCGTATCGGTCTGATAAGGCAAATCGCGATAGCGGGTTTTGCCGGCTTTTCTCTGGGCGTTCAATTGCTCTATCAGCGGTTCGGTTTTGGCCGCAAGAGCGGCAAACTGTTTCTCGCTTATTCCGTGCTCACCGCCAAGAACCGATTCCGTAACATTTTTGTAATAAAATTTTATTTGCTGCTCTTTCATTTCTTAAACCTCTATATTTATATTTTTTCTTCCATAAGATTGACCTCAACAATTTTACCCTTACTATTTGCCCTTAGGGTTTTTATTTCAAATCGGCCAAAATCGAGCTTAATTTTAGCGTCTAAAACAGGTAATTTCAACTGAGCTGACTGCTTTTTAGAACTTGAATTAAAAAGTCTGATTATCCAGTCAGTGTTATTTTCTGCCTTTTTAACGGCTGATATTTCTATAACGGCCTTATTCAAAACGGCAAAAGGCTTTGGCTTGCTGCCTCTTCCGCTGGGGAAAAACGATAATGCAAAGGGCTTTTCATTTTTCGTAAGGGCTTCATTTTCAATTTTTTCAAGTCTTTTGCCAACCCTTCCGCCATTTATCCAGAATCTGAAAAGTCTTTCACCCTGATCTATACGCTCGGTAAACCTGCCCGCTGCAACTATATTATTATCGTTTATCGAAAGGCCGCTGTATGCGGGTGAACGGAGCAGCGTAAGGCGTAAATTTCGGCCGGAAAAATCGGAGCCATAAGTACCGTCATTTATACAACTAAAGCACTTGTCAGCCGTTGTGTTTACAACGGCAACCCACTTTTGAGCAACGGCTTCGTTGCCATTTGACGGTAATTGCTGAGTACCAAAAACCGACTGGCCAAAATAACTGCTTCCGGCTTCCGTCATTGGAATCAGCAGTTTCAGAAGACTACTTTTCTGGTTCCAGTAAACTCTTGATTCAACCTCAAATTCAGCTCCTGCTTTAGGCAGTTTATATCTTTGACAGATAAAGGATTCCTCAAACCCAAATACAGCCTCTACCACTGTTCTGACATCGCCATCTTCAATGACCCGCACCGAATCAAGCTTAACACCCTTAAGTCCGCTGAATTTCGTGCCGGCAGTTCTGTTAAGAAGTTTGAATTTGCCGATTGTTTTTCCGAAACGAACCTTCTCTATTTCCCACGGGTCCTCATTATCCTCAAGAACAACAGGACAAAAGGCGCCTTTCCCAACAAAATCAACGCCATTTATTCTGTATTTGTCTATGAGACCCGTCCTGGCGTTGATAACAACCTTTAACTCGGAGTTATCAAAAACAATTTTACCGTTCTTTGAAATCTTTCGGACAGGAGGCCTTTTAGCAATCTCTTCTAAACTACAATCAAATCTATTCATCTGGTTTGGCTCTAATACAGCCTGGAACACTATTCGCTTACGCCAGTCAAACGCGATATTGCTTAATTCTTTTTCAACCTGACTCGGAATAATTCTGCCGTTATGAAAAACTTTGATATTGGTAAAAGTTCCGGTGTTATTAAAATCAGGCAGATTAAACTCGCATTCAAAAATACCCGCAATTTTATTTGGGTGCGGGTTATAAACCAGAACTGAAATATGCCCGTCTTCGGCTTTCTTCTGTCCTGAAGCAAGCGCAAAGAAACAGCGTGCCTTTACTTTTGAAAGAATTTCCATTCCATGATTCATTGTCCGCAAAGCCGCCTCTTCAACCGGCGGAATTGACGAGCCCGGCAATATGTCGTGAAATTGCGTGAACATTAAATCTTTTGAGGCAAGGGCAAATTCATCCTGCGGATATTTTAAAAGCCCGTTAGCCACGGCAGAAGACGCCATTTTTTCCGTCATATAAAGTTCGTTTTCAAATTGGCGATGCCTTTGCTTGACACGAATCATAGAAGTGTAACAACCGATCGCCCATGGATTCAAATCCGCCTGATACCTTTTAAGGCCGGCATTGTCGCCGCAAACCTGCGTAAAATACGCCTCCGGAGTGGAATGTAATATCTTGATGTCTTTGCGATGTTTTATCAGTTTGTTAATGTCAGCCAAATCTTTTCTGCTTGGTCCGCCGCCGTGATTGCCTACGCCCCACAGGATCTCTGAGACATTGTCTTTAGATTTTTCAATTCTTTCGGCAATCTGCTTTTTAGCTTTGCCAAGATTGGTATTGTACCAGTCTCTAAATCTCTTAGCCAAAATCTCAGAGCCGTCAAAGCCCACCCAAACAAAAAGGTCGTTTTTCAGTTCCAGCCACTTTTGCTGCGGCCTGCCGAATAAATATGAATCATAGCCGGATTTGGCAAGTATCTGCACAAGGCCCCGACTGTGGCCGAAAGGGTCAAAATTTATAGCTGTTGTCGGTTTAACGCCGAAATTCTGTTTGAAATATCGACGGCCTGCAAG
>JAQTQF010000096.1 GCA_028712345.1 Phycisphaerae bacterium
TGCCTCACGGCGGGTTATCTGGAATAGTTTACGGTTCGGTTCCTTCGAGCCAGTTTGAGGCCAGAATCGCAAAATCCTCAAAATCAACTTTTTTGTCATGGTTGAGGTCTCCCGCCGATTCAGTTCTCAGATACGGATATGTTTGCTTCTCACCTATACCCCAAATTTCAACAAAATCCCATCCGGCCGAGCTGAATGTCGAAAGCGTTTTCATTTCTGCCGTCGTTTTTCCTTCTCCGCCGGCACTTGATGTTTGGCCGGATGTTTGAATGTCCCAGAAACTGTTAGCAACTTGGCCATCGTTGCGCCCCATGAGACCGCCGACATATTCATTACCATCAACAGGACCTGCAGAGTAAGATTTATAAACATAGCCCCAACTGCTTATCCCCGAAAGACCGCCTACATAAGAATTTCCTGTAACCGTTACGGAAGCGTAAGAATCGGTAATTACGGGACCAGCAGCAATATATCCTGCCAGGCCGCCAATAAATTTGTTTCCTTTAACTTTTCCTGTAACATAACAGGCTGTGATATCGCTGCGATTTTCTCCTGCCAGACCGCCGACAAAATTATTTCCGGTTATATTCACATCTTCAATTCCAAGATTGCTGATTTCACCGGCAACATAGCCAAACAGCCCGATACGGTCTTTTGTCGGCATATTTATATCAGCATTGCGGATAATATGGCCTTGACCGTCAAAATAGCCGTAAAAAGGCGCTGTCTGAAAAGAGTTATAAGAGAAACCTACGGGCTTTATTGCGACACCTTCCAAATCCAAATCTTCGGTCATTATAAAATATTTGTCCCACCAATCTCTCGCCGCATACATCAAGTCTGTCCAGTCGGATACCTTGCCGATTTTATACGGGTCTGCCTCTGTTCCTGAACCGCCTGAATACGAAGGAGTCCATAAAATTGCCTGCCCATCTTCAATCTTAAAAGACCAGCACTCATATCCTGTACAGCCTGATGGACAATCGCCCCATTTTTTAATAAAAATGTAAAAGGGCATTTCGGCAACAATAGTAGACCCGTCGCCAATCATCCCGTTTCCTTCAACATATCTAACGCCTTCCGGCTGAGCATCGATGTAAATTTGTGCAAGCAGTGGAATATTATAAACTTGATTAAAGGTTAATAATAAAAAGGAATAGGAAGAGAAATGAGTTTCAATTTCAATGACGCCGTATAATTCATTAAGCTCGTCCAATGCGTGATATTGCCCGTTAAGATATTGTGCGGCAGCTTCTTGTGTAAGGCCGACCATAAGCTGGTTAGGAGCGGCTTGCGGCCTGTAGGTGATATTAGCTACTTCGGGATATGTGCTGCGGATAACTGCCAAATCACTGTAGATTTGTTCGGCAAGCTCCGCGTTAGACCTTAATTGGCCTTCCAACTCAATGGCAAGCATTTGAGCCTCAGTACACGGATCTATAACTGCCGAAGCGGTGGAAAAACAAATGCAGATAATTACTATCAATTCTGCTATTTTTGGATATATGCGAAACATCTCTCGAATCCTCTCATTCATTGGGTAGAAAATCCTCAAATTACCTCTCATTTTGTTCCTCTCAAATAACAGCTTCCATTATAGATATTTCCTGCTGAAAATCAAGAGAAACTCGACCGATTGTTGCCAAACAACAATGTAAATTCGTGCTTGCCCTCCGTAGCTGTTAGTTTTTAACCTTTGAATTTTGGTTATTCGAATTTGTTTAGGATTTAGAAATTAGAATTTAGGTTTTTTTATCCCTCTACCCTAAACCCTACCCCTATATCTGAATAAGCAAAAACGCGCAAGTTACGATTGCGCGAAATCAGCAAAAATCACCAAAAACCGTCAAAAATCCGCAAAAACTCCCCGATTTCCTTTATTTTCCGCGTAATCCGTGTAATCCGCGGTTAATTCGCCCCTATTTTTAGCTGTTTTTTGGAAAAAATGTGCTTTTGTCAAAGAAATCTGCGCTTTTTTGCGAAAAAATCGCGCATAACTCCTGTATTTGCGTTGTCTGCTAATATGAAAATAAAGGACTTACGGGTGGGGGAAATCATCGGCCTTACTGATTTGTCATTCTGCCTACCGCCTACTGCCTATTGACTACTGATTTAGACATTTCTAAGTTTGAGAGTTCTGCCGAGTCTGCGTCTTCTGCTGAGGATATTTCTTCCTTTTTGGGTTCTCATTCTCACCAAAAAGCCGCTTTTTCGTTTCTTTTTAATCTTGCTTATACGATGATTTTTCATTTTCGCTCCGGATAGCCCGACTTAATTACTGTTTTTTCGAGCGAGTATTCTGCCCTAACAGCCGTCGAATTTCAACAAAAATCTGTTTTTTTTTAAAAACCAGGCAGAATCCGAGTCCTGAATTCTACTGAGCATTACTGTTATATGGTCTCTTCTGCCTGGAATACCGGTTTTTGCCGTTATTACTGTTTGAAGAATTATTGCTCTGTTCAGACTGATTATTATTTGGTTCCCGAATGGATTTTTCAAATTTGCCGAAAATCATTCGTCCCGCCGAGGTTTGCAGTGCGCTTGTAACGGTAATCTGGATTTTTTCCCCGATTTTGTTTCTGCCTTCCTCGACAACAACCATCGTGCCGTCGTCGAGATAGCCGATTCCCTGCTGCGATTCTTCGCCCTGTTTTATAATCCTGACAACCATCGGTTCGCCCGGCAGAACAACGGTCTTGAGCGAATTGGCTAAATCGTTGATGTTTATAACATCAACTTCTCTTACCTGTGCAACTTTGCTCAGGTTGTAATCGTTGGTCATTAGTTTGCCGTCACAGCTTTTTGTAAAAGCTACGAGCTTCTGGTCAACAGGAGCCCGTTCATCAAGTCCCGGCGGGGGAGTGTCGTCAACTTTTACCTCAATACTCTTTATATCCTGAAGTTTGTGGAGAATATCAAGGCCGCGGCGTCCGCGAACTCTTTTGAGCTTATCGGCTGAGTCGGCAATTAACTGCAATTCGTTCAAAACAAATCGAGGAACGACAAGCGGTGCATCGAAAAGTTTGCTTTGACAAATATCAGCTATTCTGCCGTCAATAATAACAGATGTATCAAGTATGAGAGGCCTGATGCCCTTTGACTGGCGGGCAAATTCGACATAAGGGATAATGAAACGAACATCGTCCTTTGTCTGCATAACAAAACTTATTACAAGATAACAAATGCAAATGCCTGCCACCCATTTTGTAAGCTGCATACTGTTGCCCGTCAGGCCGAGCCGGAAAATATCATTGACCATATCGAGCACCATAGACAGCGCCCAACTGAAAAATATGCCGACGATGAGACCGAAGAATACTCCCGCCAGGGCCTTTAAAGAACTTTTGGGCAAAAGCCAATCGACCGATAATACAAGCAGAGCAAGAGTTAAGCCCCCGATAAAGGTTACCCATATATAGCCCTGCGACATATTCTCCGTTTTGTCAGGGTTGGCCATCTCGGTAGTCAGGCTTACAAAAAGAGCAGCGGCTATAATGACAACGAAAATGAAGCGGATGAAATACAATAACATATATATTACTCCAAAAAAAAATATGAAAATTATAAGGTTATAAAATCAATATAGTTACAATATCGGCCAATTCTGCTTATGAGTCTATATTTTTGAGCTTTATATGGCATAAAACGGCAAGGGACCATAAGATATCATCGGATTTGATGACTTTGGGCGGATATTTTTCATTTATAGGTACAAGATGTATATTGTCTGAATCCTGCCTAAAAAGCTTGCAGGTTACCCCGATTGCTCCGGTAATTTGTACAACCGCCGGCTGGCCCTGTACCGCTCCTACAGACGGACTTAAAATCACAATATCGCCATCGCTGATTCGCGGCGCCATACTGTCGCCGTCTATCTGCAGGGCAAAGCAGTCAGGATATGCACGCAAAACGGCAGGGCAGTCGATGAATTGGAAGATGTCATCAGAGCCGTCGCCAGCGGCCTGAATCAGGCTTACCGGCTCATTATCAATCGCCGAGACAATAGGCTTTGACGGCAAATCAGGCGAAATCCGAACAGAATGTTTTTTCAATATAGGGCTGTGTAGATGTCTGGCGGCAAGGGCGGAAAGCCGGGTTTCGGTAATAGCAGGGTCGGTCAAACTGGTCTGGCTCCACATACCCGGCGTTCCTGCGGCGGTTCTGCCAAGGACGGGTATCCTGCCGTTTACATTGGCATTTTCGGCTTGCCTGTCTGCAAAAGACAATTCGGCTTCAATGGCATTCTGCTGGGCTATAAGCTCTATGAAGGCATTTACGGCTTGTAAGGAAGCCGGATTTTCGGAAGCGGCTTTTTTGATTTTTTCAAGGATATCGCCGAATACGCCCTCATATGGCGAATGTGCTGGCTGATTCTGATCATCTTCGCCTGTCAGGAGCCAGTAAATTCCTACATCGCAAAGTTCACAGATTTTTAAGAGAATTTCGATGGGCGGTATTCTGTCCTGCTCATAATAGAAGTATGTAGAAGGACTTATGCCAAGTTTAGCGGCAAATTCACTCCGGCCCCGCCCGCCATAATGCTTTTTTCTAAGCTCAATAATTCGTTCTGTCAGTGCTTTTTCGCTAAAATTACTCATAAAATTACGCTTTTGCGAAAAATATATTTGACAAATTCATATTTACGAATATTATTACCTTCTGTTTTTCGCAATTAGCGGATAATACCACATTTTAATTTTAAGTCAATGGAGTGGCATAAATGGCTGAAAAGAATGAAAATTGTTCAGGGCCGGACAACGGCCTCGATAAACCAAATGCGCCCAATACGGACAGGCCAGGGGCGTCAAAGGGCAGTTTCAATAGAAAGGAGAAACTGCTCGAATTTACGGGCCAGCTTTCATCGCTCGGCGCTTTGCAGCAGGCGATTTTAAGAAATCTCCAGAAAGAAATTGAGAAAGTTTAATGACTATCACAAACCGTCTCCCTGAGAGCATTTGCTTTGCTTAGGATAACTGCCGCGAAGGGTCCCGGCGGAGAGAAAAGGAGATTTTTCGTCCGCCTGCGACAAACTCAGAATGACGGTGTTTGTTTCGAGGTAATTAGTTAAAAGTATATTCTCTCCATTTTTTTTGGGGTTTTTTGCTATGCCGAGTGCGGAATAAGGGTATTTTTAGAAAAAACCCCATTTTATTGTTTTTGGAACGGCCGCAGTTAAGATAGGCTGGTTAAAAGACGATACGACAGATAGCGTATTGAACTGTCCTTGTGACGAAAAGCGAGTTTATGAGTTTTTTGAAAAAAATCAAAATATGGGGACTGAGCAAAAAGCACACCAATTCAGCGCTATCCGACCTTTATGGACAGATCGCCTGGTATCCGAATAATAGAGATGCCCAATCGAGGCCGAAAAGCTCACCGCCGATGCAGGCGCCTCCTCTAATGGTTCGCAAAGCCGCTTGGAGAAAGTAACACACTCTCCCGATAAACTTAGAGATATTGGGGATTGAAAACCTCACGCCCAGCGAGTATGGGACGCAAAATCACCTCAAAAACCAGTAATTGCTATGCAATGCTCAAAAAATCAGGAATTCTTCTTTTTTGAGTAGCAATCCCTGCAGAAAACCGGCCGGCCTTCTTTTGGCTGGAATGGAACTTCGCATTCCTGTCCGCATTCTGCGCATGTAGCCTTGTGCATTTCCCGTGGTCCAAAGTCTCTGCGTGGGCCGCCTCTGTTAAAATCTCTCACTTGTCTTTCTCCAAAACGAAAAAAAGGTTTGAATGGTCAGTACAATTCGGGAATCATAACCATCGGCCTTATTATTAGCAAGCAATAATTTGGAATTTTATGGGGGATTGAAAACATATTCTTTAGCCACGGAGCTCACAGTCCTCCATCAGGAGTCCATAGGACTAAGGACTCCTTACGGAGAGACCACAGAGAAATAGCCACGAATGAATCCCGTTAGAAATTGCAGAATACAGGCGTATGCAACAAAAAGGGGATTTCTAACGGGATGAACACGAATTAACATAGTATTTGGTATTTGGCATTTAGTATCACACCTGCGGCGGACAAGTTTTACTGATAACCGACCTGTCCTGATCGCAGTCGAAGGATAACGGAGTCCCCAATAACCAATTTATTATTGTTTTTAATATAAATAATTTTCAACAGCCCCGATGGACACTGTTATTCCGAAGGATAAAATGACAGGATGAATATCACTATTTGTCTACTACTTGCTCATGCTGATACTTTTGCCAAACTCGTCCCAAAAACCGATAATCGCTTTACCATATTCTTGGAAGTCATTAATTTCCGGATAAATATCTTCACCACCCAGCGGCATATATATTGGGCAATGAATATTTTTCCATAAAGGGTATACAGATAATCAAGAAAAACAAGATTCTTCGCTGTAATGACAAACCGCCGGCAAAACCAGCGGCTAAATATAAATAATGGATTGCCGCGGCCTGCGGCCTCGCAATGACCCCGATGATACAGCTTCGCATCTCACGGGGCAGGCAACGAACCCCTTGGCAGGCCAAGGGGCTAAATGAGTAACAAACCCCGCCATCCGCGTCCCTAAGGGACTACGCCGCGACATGGTCCGCCTTTGGCGGATAAATTATGGCGGGGCTAACCATGAAATACACAAAACTCCCTGCGCTGTCGCTTGGGCTCTGATACCCCCTCTGCTGCTTGCGAAGCAAGAGAGGGGGCTAACCGAATATCAGGAATTAAACTATAATTGAATTGCGGGCGGTTAGGTATTATAATGGCTTAAAACTTCTAAGAAGTTTAGTTTTTAGTTTTGGGTACTTAGTTCTGAGTTTTTGTTAGAGTTTTGCAGTTATGGAGGCATAAGGGTTTTTGGAAAAATTTCGTGAAAATATAGCTGTCCGGCAGCAGCGTGCGCTGCTCGTCGGGGCGGTGTTCAGAAATACATATTATGACAATTTGGCTGAGCTGGTTGCGCTGGTCGAAAGTGCAGGGGC
>JAQTQF010000097.1 GCA_028712345.1 Phycisphaerae bacterium
AGAATGTCGTGCCGGGCAGAGATTTTTCGATTACAGGCGATAATGTCATTGTCGCTGATGTGAGAATCGCGGTTGAGGGCGATACATATAAGGGGAAGAAACTGCTGTTCAAGAGAGGAATCGAAGACGGACAGGTTTTCAAACTCGGCACCAAATACAGCAGTAAGCTGAACGCAAAATTCCTTGACAAAGACAGTGTCGAGAAACCCTGCGTTATGGGCTGCTACGGCATAGGCATAAACAGAATCGTGGCATCCGCCATTGAAACACTCTACGACAAGGACGGTATAGTCTGGCCGATAACCATTGCACCGTTTGAAGTTATTATCGTGCCTGCGGGGGCGAATGAGGAAATTGTCTCGGCGGCGGAAAAATTATACGCCCAGCTTACCGCGGCGGGCGTTGAGGTTCTGCTGGACGACAGAGACGCCAGAGGCGGCGTGAAATTCAAGGACGCGGATTTAATCGGAATACCGGTTCGAATAACCATCGGGGCAAAATCGCTTGCCGAGAATTGCGCGGAAATCAAACTCCGCAGAGACAGCGAAATAGCCAAAACTCCGCTGGGCGAGATAAAAGAAAAGGTTTTACGGATTATCGAAAAATTAAAAGCTGAATGTGCATAACTCCTGATAGAGCAAGTAATGAAATCCAGGACAGATAAGTCAAAGGGCCAAATTATCCTCTACCAAAATCGACTCGAAGTTCGATTGGTAGAAGATACTATATGGCTCACGCAAAAGCAATTGTCAGAGTTATTCAAGACCGAACGCAGCGTCATAACAAAACATATTAAAAATATATTTGCAACCGGCGAACTGAATGAAAAAAGCAATGTGCAAAAAATGCACATTGCAAATTCCGACAAACCAGTTTCATTTTACAATTTAGATGTAATCATTTCCGTTGGCTATCGAGTAAATTCGTTTCAAGGCACACAATTCCGCATATGGGCAACCAATGTCCTGCGAAAACATTTGGTCAACGGCTATACCATCAACGAAAAAAGGCTTAAGGCTAAAGAAGAAAAAATCAGGGAATTACAGGAAGCCGTTCGCCTTCTGGGCAATGTCATATCTTTAGACGGCGTTGCCGATGAGGCCAAGGGCATTATCGGTATTATTGCGGAATATTCCCGCGCATTAAACATCCTCGACGACTATGACCATCAGCGGCTCACATCGCCGGTCGGAACAAAACGAGGCAAATTCATATTGACATATGAAAAAGCAAAAAAAATTATTGAGCAGATGAGGCAAAAATTCAACGATTCGCCTTTGGTCGGCAGGGAAAAAGACAAAAGTTTCAGAAGTTCTCTCGGAGCGATTTATCAAACATTCAACAAAAAAGATGTGTACCCTGCCGTGGAAGAAAAAGCGGCGCATTTATTATATTTTGTAACAAAAAATCACAGCTTCATAGACGGCAACAAAAGAATAGCGGCAGCATTGTTTGTTTTATTTTTGCAGAAAAACGGCATTCTGCTTCGCAAAGACGGGAGCAAGCGAATTGATGATAATGCATTGGTTGCCCTAACGCTTATGACAGCTTCCAGCAGACCTGCCGAGAAAGATGTAATGATAAAAGTTATATTGAACCTGCTGAAATAGAAATAAAAACTCTGTGATTCTCTAAACTCTGTAGTAAAATAGAAGTAGTGTGGAAATTTAATAAACCTGACAAAGTAAAACTTGTCGTCGGCTAATTAAAGGATGCGAATAATGACAGAGCAGGAAAACCAAAACATACCGCCGGAAACGCTCAAGAGTGCGCTCAAGGCGTTTAAAAAAAGGCTCAAACTGACTTCTCTTGATGAAGATTCCCGTCTCGGCAAAGGCGCGTTTTCGGCTGGGCATACGGGCGTTTTTGCCGTTCGGCCGCCAAACCAGTTTCCGCAAGAGGTATGGGACGAATTGTGCAAACAGGGAAAACTGCGAAACAGCGGACATGGGTTGTATGAATTGCCAAAAGGTGAGCAGGACAGAACTTCTTAAACGGATTTGAAAAAATGTCATTGCGAGGAGTGAAACGACGAAGCAATCTTTGTTGCTGCTTCAAAAAAGAGATTGCTCTGCGGAGTTTATTCCGAGCGAAGCTAATGGGCTCGCAATGGCAAAGCGTATTTTTAGAGGCTGCCTAAATAATGTGGAAACTTAAACAACCAGAACCTGTAAAACTTATCATAGGCATATTCGGCTGCGATGAAAAAGCCGTCAATGCGGCAGTGGCTTTGATAGAGGCCAAATTCGGCGCCTGCGACCTTCAAAGCCAAATCTGGCCTTTCAAACATACCGAATATTACGCCGAGGAAACCGGAAAAGAGATTCTCAAAAAATTTGTAACGGTCAAAAAACTGATTATGCCCGACAAGCTGGCGGCGATTAAGCTGGCGACAAACAAAATGGAAGAGAAACTGGCTGCAAAGCTCGAAGGCGGTTTCAGCAGGCCAGTCAATCTCGACCCCGGATATATCGAGCCGTCAAAATTAGTGCTCGCCAGTACGAAAAATTTTTCGCACAGGATTTATATCGGCAAAAAAATATGGGCTGAGGTTACGCTTGTCTTCAGCAGAGGCGTATGGAAAGGATTTGAATATACCTTTCCAGACCATAAGGAAGACAGGTATCACGGCTTTTTCAGTCAGGCAAGAGATAGATTAGTGGAACAGTTAAGAAATAATTGAAGATTGAAGAATGAAAATTGAAGAATTACTAAAAATACTCTCGCCGCAAGGCGAATCCTCAAATCTTCAATCTATAATTTTCAATATTCAATGAGTTTAACGGAGTATTCTATATGAATCTGCCTGTTATTTATTTGGCGGCATTTTTGGCGGCTTTTATTGTTTCGGTCATTTTGACGGGCGTTGTAAAGAAAGCCGCGGTCAGAATAAACTTCGTCGCTCATCCGAAGGCGGATAGATTTCACAAAAGCATTATCCCTCTCGGCGGAGGTATCGCCATATTCGCGACAGTCGCGTTGTTCTGCATCGCGGCGATAGTTTTGGTTAAAATGCCATCGGCATATACAAATAATATCCATTTGAAAAACTTCGCGGGCAAAACCAACGAACTGCTCATAATAATCGCCTGCTCGGCAGTATTGTTCGGTCTGGGTCTGTGGGACGATATAAAAAATCTTTCTCCGGGCGTTAAATTGTTCGTTCAGTTTGCCGCAGCGCTTGCGGCAGCTTATTTTGCCGATGTCCGGGTCGAGCTTTTCATCGAAAGCAAAATTATCACTTCGATTTTGAGCGCGTTTTGGGTCGTGCTGATAATCAATGTATTCAATTTTCTCGATAATATGGATGGGGCAAGTGCGGGAATCGCTCTTATAGCAACGATAATCCTGTTTTTCGCAGCGGCGATGTCGGGACAGTTCTTCGTGTCCGGTTTCGCTCTGGTTTTTGCCGGCGCGACAGCCGGTTTTTTAGTGTTTAACTTTTTCCCCGCCTCTATTTTTATGGGCGACGCCGGTTCGCTGGTTATCGGATTTTTCGTGGCGATGATTACCCTGCGAACGACATACTATCAAAGCGGCCAAACCGATAAATGGTATATTGTGCTTATGCCGCTGATTATTATGGCACTGCCTTTGTACGATTTTATAACCGTAACGGCACTGCGAATCAGACAGGGTAAAAGTCCGTTCGTCGGTGATACGCAGCATTTTTCGCACAGACTCAAAAAACGGGGGCTAACCGAAGTTCAAACCGTCCTTACGCTTTATCTTGCAACTTTGGCTACCGGCCTAGGGGCAATAATTCTGAAAATTATTAATTCAGTCTTCGGCCTGCTTGCGTTTATTCAGGTAATTTTAGTGCTGGCGATTATAGCTATTCTTGAATCAACGGGAAAAGACATTGAAAAACAGCAATAAAATCGGCAAAGGGGGCAGCCTCTTTAATTCGGCTCTTTTCGTAATCCTTCTTTGCATCATCGCTCTGCGATTGAGCTTTACGGATAACCCGATTATCGAGTCTTTTGCAATACGAGGGACATTTTTAGATAATTTTCTCAGTATTATGCTTTCAAGTCTGCTGATAATCCTTTTTCTTATATGGTTCATCGCGGGATTATGGCATAAAAACTATAAATTTCACCTTGGCGCTTTGGGATGGGGCATAATCCTTTTCATAATCGCCTCGGTTATCAGCACAATCGCAGCATCGAACCGCAGAGCAGCGATTAACAATTCGTTGACGATACTCTCGGCAATGCTAACCGGAGTTATGCTTTTACATCTTCTCGATAGCATCGAAAAAAGGAAAATGCTGCTGGGCGTAATTATCGCGATGGCCGTGGCGAATGTGTATCAATGCAGCGAGCAGTTTTTCAGCAGCAATAAATCGCTGATAACTCAATACGAACAGGAACCAAATATACAGCTCGAAAAGCTCGGCATAGAACCCGGCTCTTTTCAGCAGATGCTCTATGAACACAGATTGTACTCTAAAGATGTCAGGGGATTTTTCACCACCGGCAACAGCGCAGCGGGACTTATGAACCTTGCGGTATTCAGCACATTGGCGGTATTCAGCTTCAAAACCAGTTTCAAAAAAATGTTATTGCCGATAGGATTATTGCTTATCCTGTTCGCAGGCCTGATTGAGACGCACAGCAAAGGCGCCTTCGCATCTCTGGTCTTTGCGGCGGTACTGCTGGTTATTTTGATAAAATTCGGAAAATTTTTAAAACAATGGGTAAAACTAACGACTATCGCTGCCGTTGTTTTGGCGGCGGTTTGTCTGGCTTTTATTATGAACTATGGCTTAACACACGGCAGACTGCCGGGCGGAAATTCTATGCTGGTCAGATGGCAGTACTGGCAGGGGGCGGCACAAATGATTGCCGCCAATCCGCTGGCCGGCATTGGCGGCGGAAATTTCGGCACGGTTTACACTCAATACAAAATACCGGCGGCATTGGAAACGGTACGAGACCCCCACTGCTTTATACTGAGTTTAGCGAGCCAATATGGCATAATCGGACTTGCGGGCTTTTGCCTTGCATTGTTTTATCCCATTATAAAAGCCGGCGTTGGTGAAAAACCCTTAATCAAACCTGCGGAAGAGAAAAATTTTGCCGCTTTGGCCAAGGCCTGCGGCATCTGCGGCGTTCTTACCCTGCTGTTTGTCAGGCCTTTATTCGTAAGAGTCCAAATCGGCGGCGGTATTACGGTTATCATATACATTCTAATGGTTATGTACGCAGCCCCCGCTTTCTTTTTCGGCATAACCGTATGGCTAAGCAGGCAGAATGAATCGCAAAGCAAAAACATAAATTCTCAATTCTCAACTGCCGCTCTGGTATGCGGAATTTTAGCGGTAATAATTCATAACCTGATTGATTTCGCGATATTTGAGCCGGGAATAATGACGGCAATATGGGCATCTGCGGCAATTGTCTATTCGCAAAAGCGAATGCAAATGCCCGCCGGCAACAATTTAAAAACACAAAAAATGCCCGTACATTTATCTCAGAATAAGACTTGTCATTCTGAGCAAAGTGAAGAATCTCGTTTCTTCTCTGCCCTGACCATTCGCTTCGCTCAGGTTGACTGCATAGCGACCAAATATATCCTTACCGCCACCGCCATCACAGCCGGAGCCGCCCTCGTCTGGTTTTGCCTGATGCCCGTCGCAAATGCCTCAATAAAAATCGAAACGGCAAATCTGCTGTTGCAGCAAGGCGAATTCAAAGAAGCCTTGTCGCTGTTAAGCTCTGCCGACAAAGACGATAAATTAAATCCCGCAGCCGCGGCTCTCGGCGGAAAAATACTTATGTACAAAGCGGGTATGACGCCGCTCGATGCACGGCAGAATTTACTCGAAGCGGAAAAACTATTAGAAATCGCCGCGGAAAGAGACAATGCAAATTTCAAATATTACCAGGACATTGCCGGAGTTTATGAAGCCCTTGCGCAGATAACGGCTGAACAACGACAACTCTGGCAGGAAAAAACCGTTGCTGCCCTTGAGCAGGCAATTGACAGATACCCCGGCTCGGGCCGGCTGCATATCGAGCTTGCGAAAACAGCAATAGCTCTGAACAAAAAAGAGCTCGCCATAGAACATTACCAAAAGGCTGTGGAAATCGAAGACGCTTACACCGAGCAGTTTAAAATTATGTACCCCGGCAAAGATGTCTTCAGCAGATTGGGCAAAAGAGAATATATGAACGCCAAAGAAAAGCTTGAAGAACTCAAAAAAATAGAAGAAAATCAGGACAAGTAGTGCCGTTTCAAAAAATAGACTTTCAGATTTGTCGTTCCCGCGAAAGCAGGAATCCAGACTTAAAAACTGGATTCCGCATCAAGTGCGGAATGACAAAATGTTGAACAATTTTTTTGAAACAGCAGCGGTTTGTCCATAATTATGGAGAGAAAAATGAAAAAAGTTTTTATAGTGTTAATCATAATTCTGCTTACTAACATCTGCCGGGCGCAGCTCGAGGATATGACAAAATCCGTTGTGATGATTCAAATCGTCAAACAGGGTTATGACTACAGTACGCCGTGGAAGCAGAACTCGACCTCCGGCGGCGTAGGCAGCGGCTTCATCATCGCCGGCAACAGAATCCTTACCAACGCCCACAATGTTTCCGACAGCCGATTCATCATCGTTAAAAAAGAAAACATCGCAAAGAAATACCCGGCAACGGTGGAATTCGTCGGACACGACTGCGACCTTGCCCTGCTGAATATACAGGACCCTGCCTTTTTTGAGGGGACTGAAGCAGTCGAATTCGGCGATTTGCCGCGGGTAAACAGCACAGTCTCAACTTGCGGTTTTCCAATGGGCGGAGAGCACATAAGCGTTACCGAAGGCGTTGTCTCAAGAATCCAGAGCGACCTTTATGTCCACAGCGGCGCAGATTCGCACTTAGTCGTACAGACCGACGCAGCCATCAA
>JAQTQF010000098.1 GCA_028712345.1 Phycisphaerae bacterium
CCCAAGTACAGGTGCGGCAACTGCGGCGCACAGGCAAACAGCAGTGAAAATGTCTGTAACCCTATAGAATTATAGGCAAAAACTCGACAGACTTGTTCAGCCCCGCGATGTGTTGTGGGGCTGTTTTTTTCGACAGGTCTTATTTGGCCCCCTTGCTTTTCGTCGTCGTTCATTTTTTTTCATTATGTTTATTGACATATTCAATTCTGCGTTTTAATTGTTTTAATGAATGCCCTTATGACAAGATAATAAGACTTGCCCGCCGCAGGCGTTTAATTTTAACCGCGGATTTTACGGATTCATTACTCACCACTGAGCCACCCCGGTACCAAATTACGGCAGCGGCCTATTTGGTGCGGGCAAGCAGATAAAATAGCCACGAATCAACACAAATGGGCACGAATTTTTTACCATAGAGAAAAAGGTATCTGCTTATTTTATTCCCATTGCGTGATATTTTAATATAGTCATTAGTATCATCAATTTTCTTGGGTTCAACAAGAAGATAGGGTCTGTTCGATTTTACAGTATTCAAAGAACACCGTCTTAAAGCAAAGTCGTCTCCATGTTCTCCTGTCCTCTGTGGCTAAAAACTTCGTGTCTTTATGTCTTCGCGGCTATTTTTGATTTCTAAAATGCCTCTGGCTTTTCTGAACTCAATCTATATAATGGCAGGACTGTTTTTAGTGAAAATGTAAATACTGACAGGGAGATTAAAGATGGCAGAACTGCGTGTCCCGCTAACCGAAAAGCAAATCGAACAGCTTGAAAAGCAAAACTGTCAATGCGATAACTGGAAAGAGGTTCTTGTCTCGCCGGACTTTAAGCCGGAGACCGTCAAAAACACGACCTTTTCCGGCAAAATCAGGCTCGGCAAATTTGACAAGTCTATCAGCTTTTACGGCGGCCTCTCCAGACTGACCGGTATTTACAACGCTCATCTGCACAATTGCACCATCGGCAATAATGTCTACATCGCCAATGTTGCGAACCACATCGCCAACTACATTATCGAAGAGGACTGCATAATCGACCATATCGATCTGCTCGCCGTCGAGGGACAGACGACCTTTGGCAACGGCATCAAAGCGGTAGTCGTAAACGAAGGAGGCGGAAGAGAAATACCGATATTTGACGGCCTGACCGCCCAAATTGGTTATATCATAGCTCTGCACAGGCACAGAACGCTCGTTCGCGAAAAGCTCGAAAAGCTGATAGCCCAATACACCGAATCCGTCAAATCGGACATTGGCGTAATAGGCCGAGACGCTCATTTATCCAACTGCGGCACAATAAAAAATGTCAAAATCGGCCCCGCCGCCGTTATAGGCAATATAAAACGGCTTGAAAACGGAACGATAAAGAGCTGCCCTGCAGACCCGACAGAGGTTGGGGCAAGCGTAATCGCCAAAGATTTCATAATAGCCGAGGGCGCTAAAATCAGTGAAGGCTCGATTATTTCCGATTGCTTTATCGGCCAGGCGACGCAAATGACCAAACAGTTTTCCGCCGAAAATTCCGTTTTCTTCGCAAACTGCGGTTTTCATCACGGCGAGGCCTGTTCAATCTTTGCCGGCCCATACACCGTAACCCACCACAAATCTACCCTCCTAATCGCCGGCCTGTTCAGTTTCTTCAATGCCGGCAGCGGCTCCAATCAGAGCAACCATATGTACAAGAGCGGATCCGTTCATCAAGGAATCGTCGAAAGAGGGGCGAAGACGACTTCGGATTCTTATATTATGTATCCGGCGAGGATCGGGGCGTTTTCGGTTGTGATGGGAAGACATTATGCTCATCCGGATACGAGCGATATACCGTTTTCATATTTGTCAGAAGCAGAAGGCAAAAGCGTTATTGTGCCGGGCGTTAATCTTCGCACGGTCGGGACAGTTCGTGATGGTGAAAAATGGCCAAAACGGGATAAACGAAAAGGGCCTGTGAAAACAGATTTGATTATTTTCGATGTTCTAAGTCCATATACCGTGCAGAAAATTATCAACGGTTTGGATTTACTTTTAAATCTCCGGCCAATTCAGGCAAACGCATCGAAAGAAGTCGTTTGTAACAATCTGCATTTCAGTACGGCATCTCTAAATAAGGGAATTGAGTATTACACCATCGCGATAAATAAATTCCTCGGCGATTGTCTGGTTGAAAAGCTCAAAAATTTGCCGGCGAAGTCGATATCAGAGGTTCATAAGATGATTAAGTCGGCGGGCGATGCAGGGGCTGGCAAATGGCTCGATTTGGCCGGTCTGCTCGTGCCGGAGAAGTGCGTAAATAAACTTCTTACAGATATTGAAAACGGTAGTCTAAATACTCTTGAGGCCGTTAGCGAGGCGTTCAAAGGTCTCTATGATAATTACAGTGAATATCGGTGGTCATGGGCGGCAGAAAAGCTCGGCAATATTATGAATAATAACAAGCATTTGTCGGAAGCTGATAAGCTATTGAAAATTATCGGTGATTGGGAAAAGGCGTGCGAGACGCTGAACGCTCTTATTCTGGCCGATGCGAGGAAGGAATTTACAGAGGTAACGCAGACTGGTTTTGGTATTGATGGTGATGGGAAAACGAAAACGGATGATTTTGCCGCGGTGAGGGGAACTTATGAGGGGAACAGTTTTGTTAAAGAGCTTAAACAACAGAATGAAAGGATTAAGAAAACGGCAGAGGAAATGAGAGGTAAGATTAAGAGCCTTGGATAGTTAATTTTGAATTTTTAGTTTTTAATTGCGGAGTCAATACGATAAATTAAGTCAGAGGAAATAAAGGAATGGCAAAAAAATGGCCACGAATAGATACGGATTAACACGGATACCTATGGCACAGGTTGTGAGGGTTTAAATTGGCAAAAACAAAGGCAAATGAAAGAGAATTCCAAGGCCAAGTAATTTCCTGGATAAAAAAGCAAATTGGCCATGGCGGTTTGCCTTTTAAGAATGCAATAAATGACCCGGGTTTATACGGTCTGCCAACAACAAGATTCCCCGATGTACTGCTAACGCTCGATTTTGAATGCAGATCGCCTTTTTGCGGATGGGAACTCAAAACACCCGCAACGGCTGCAAGAGACGACAAATTACTAAAAGACGCCGTTGAAAAAGCGCAAACGATAGAAGCAAAATACTTTGTAACATGGAATATGCAAACTGCAATAATCTGGCGCACGCCGGAGAAAAGCAGAGCAACGGTTACGGAACAATATAAAATACAGGAAAGAATCGACCACAGAATAACAGATGTAAATGATATACGCGACCCTGTCAAGGCGATACTGCTTGAAGATATGTGCATTCGTTTATTGCTTGATTTGCACCGTTTATATGACGATGAAAAAGTTAATCTGCATATTGCGGATACAACGATTTTTGTGGGGATAGTATCCAACGCAAGCAACAAAATGAGCGATTCACTGCTAAAAGATTTGCACCGTCAACGAAGCAGTAAGGTTTTTGAGACAAAACTTAGGGCGTGGGCAACGAAACAGGGTATAAGCAGATACGACGAGGAATACTGGCAAGGGCTTTCAAGGCAGATTGCATACAGGATTATCGGGAAAATCCTGTTTTATATGAGTTTGCGGCGAGGCAGGATTGAACTGCCGAGATTCGAACTGCCAAGAAATAATTACAAACAGGCATCACAGCAATTAAGAAGTTATTTCCAAAAGGCGCTTGAGGTTGATTATCAGGCGATATTTGAGCCTGATATTACGGACGAGATAGAACTATCGCATCAGACTATTGATATTGTAATCGAACTTACGGAAAATCTTACTCACTGGTCTTTTGAGCTTGCACCGTTGGATGTAATCGGAAAGGTATTTGAAGATGTAATACCGCAGGAGGCAAGACACACTTTAGGGCAGTATTTTACGCCAGAAAATCTTGTTGATTTGATAGTTTCTTTTTGCGTAAAAGGCGAAAACGATTATGTAATGGACCCGACCTGCGGAACAGGGACTTTCCTTATTCGCAGTTATAATAAGCTAAAACAGTTTAAGCCAAAGACTCATCACGAACTTTTAAATCAGATATGGGGCTTTGACATAGCGGGATTTCCGGCGGAACTTGCGACAATAAATCTTTGCAGACAGGATTTCGGGGATTATCTGAATTTTCCGCGCGTTTTAAGGAAGGATTTTTTTGATGTAAATGTCGGCGATGAGTATGAATTTCCGCCGCCGAAAAAGGGAGCTAAAATTCAGGAAAGAGTTAAGGTAAAAATACCAAAATTCGATGCTCTTGTCGGAAATTTCCCGTTTATAAGACAGGAACTCATAGAAAAGGTCGAGAAAGGGTATAAAAAGAAAATCAATACCATTCTTTCGGACAGTTGGCTCAAAAGTTATCCTGAATTTTTTGACGGCGACGAATTGTGTTTGTCAGGACAGGCGGATATTTACGCGTATATGTTTTTTCACGCTGCTGCACATTTAAAAGAAGGCGGCAGGATGGGATTTATAACAAGCAATTCGTGGCTCGATGTGGCCTACGGCTACGAAATGCAAAAATTCTTTTTGAATAAGTTTAAAATTATTGCGATTTGTGAAAGCAGGTGTGAGCCGTGGTTTGAACAATCGGCAGTAAATACGGTTTTTACGATTCTTGAGCGGTCGGACGATGTAAAGGCGAACAGAGAAAATTTAACGCGTTTCGTCAAATTCAAAAAGCCGTTAAAGGAATTATTCCCCGAAGACGCTTTGACAGATACACAGGCAAGATGGATAAGGCTTGAGCGGTTTGTTGACAAGCTCGACGGGATTTGTGCGAACGGCAAAGCGTGGGATAAAAAGTGTAAAAAGTTTGCAACGATTGAAACTGAATATATCAAAGAGCCGGCGATTATATCTTATGAGGATGAAGATGTAAGGATGCGGATTATAAATCAGGGCGATTTGAGGAACGCCGTATATGATGAGGGCAGGACAGTAAAATGGGGTAAGTATCTGCGGGCGCCGGAGATATATTTTGAGATAATGGAAAAATGCGCGGATAAATTTGTGCCATTGGAAAAGGTGGCAGATATACGATTCGGAATAAAGACCGGCATAAATGAATTTTTCTATTTGACCGATGAGCAGATAGAACATTGGGGTATTGAAAAGGAATTTTTGAAGCCGGCAATAAAATCGCCTAAAGAAAGTCTCTCTATAAAATTGGAAGAAAAGGATTTAAAGAACAAAGTCTTTTTGTGCAATAAGGAGAAGGCCGCGTTAAGAGGAACAAATGCCTTAAAATATATAAAGTATGGGGAGCAGAAAAAAACAGGCGACGGCAAACCATGGCCGGAAGTTGAAAGCGTCAAGGGGCGAAATCTATGGTATGATTTAGGAGAAAGAACGCCGGGCATAGTTTTGGTGTCAATGGTAACAGGAAGCAGTTTAAGGTGTATATTAAATGACTGCGACGCTCAAGTTGACCATAATCTATTTGAGATTATGACTGAGGATACGCGTCTTAACGATGGAATAGCCATTTATTTGAATAGTACTGTTTCATTTCTTTGCAGAGAATTGTTTGGCAGAGCCAATTTGGGCGATGGCGCGCTTAAAATTGAGGGTATAGATTGGAAAAGGCTTCTCGTGCCAAATGAGGATGCTCTCAAGAAATTGGGGAAAGATTGTAAAAATACTTTCAAAAAATTGTGCGGGCGTGAAATAAAAGACATAAAAACTGAATCAAAACATAAAGACCGGCTGGATTTTGAAAAAGATGTATTGAAATCACTTGGGCTTGACGAGGAGCTTACAAAAAGAATTTTAAACGCAGTGGTTGAACTTGTAGAAGAGCGTCATTCAATTCCTAAATTGCGTACAAAGCAGAAAAAGAAACGAGTAGAGCAGGATTTAGGGAAACTGAAAGAGGAAATAGCGGAAGAAGTCCTTTCGGGCGGGATAAAGAAATTTCCTGACGGCTTTATAAAGAAAAGCTGGTCGCAGGTAGAATATGAGGAAATGGATGTGCCTGCGGACAAATTAAGATTAGGCGAAAATTTCTTCGGCAAACAGCAAATATGCCTTGAGAACGGCGATAGCTTTATGGAAGTCGGCAGCGAGGAAAGAGGGAAATTTATTGTTTATGCAAAGAAGAAAGATGAGTTTGTTGTTAAATTGCCGAAAAGCGAGACGATAGTAAAAAAAGCCGTGCAGGAATATGAGATATATCTAAAAGAAATCAGGGATAAATTATTAAAGGCCTTTCTTGAACAGTGCGGGGACAGGATAGTATCAGAAAATCTAACCAGACAGATTTTTGATGAGATGGAATTACCTTATTTAAAGAGTGAATAAAAAAACAGCATAAAGTTGAGCAAATAACAGGCGGGAAAATCGAAAGTAAAAAAGGTTTGAAGGGTGAGAAAGGCAAGAAAAGTGTGAAAGGTGAGAAGGGTAAGAAAGTAAAAAGGCAGTAAAGAAGTAAGGAACACTCCAAGAACCAAATCACAAAGTCCAAACAATATCAAATAAACAAATACTAAAGAAACGAACCCGCCTGCGGCGGGCAAGCCACGAACAAAAATACGAACCCCCAGTGAAACTGGGGGCTAAATATTAAAACTGGATTCCCGCTTTCGCGGGAATGACGGTGTAGCCGCCGGATAAACCGGCGGGCTTTAGGATTTTCACTTTTAGTATCTATCGATGGGCAGGGAGAGGGTTTGTGGTTTTGTCAAATCGATGAAGCTGCCCTTCTGGGCGGCTTTGAGCTGAACGGTCCCGAATTCCTGGTATGTGTTATAGAGCAGTGTGAGTTTCTCTTCATCCTTTGCTTCAAGGTATCTTTGCCACTGGCCTTTTTGGGCACCCCAGCGAATCTCCGTTCCATCCTTAGCGTAAAAAACAATGTGCGGCTGCGATTTGTTTCTCCTGCCGTTGAAATTACTCATATCGATTGACCT
>JAQTQF010000099.1 GCA_028712345.1 Phycisphaerae bacterium
CATACTTCAAATCGGTTGTAAATGAAAGCCTGCCGGCCTTTTCGTTATTCTTGACGATCTCGGTAAGTCCCGGCTCATAAATCGGAATAATTCCGCTTTTCAGGTTTTTGATTTTCTTCTCATCATTGTCAACGCAGATAATATGGTTACCGCTTTCAGCCAGACAACCTGCCGCGACAAGTCCGACATAACCAACGCCTGCAACAGCTATTTTCACAAAAACCTCTAAATAAAATTAACTTTTGTTTTTTATATACCAGTCAATCGTTGCTTTTAAACCGGCATCGAAATCGGTCTTCGCTTCAAAACCGAATAACTTTTTCGCTCTGCTTGTATCGAGACATCTTCTTGGCTGGCCGTCCGGCTTTGAAGAATCCCAGCGAATCTCGCCTTTAAAACCGGTAAATTTTACAATCTTTTCCACCAAATTTTTTATCGTAATCTCAAAACCGGCGCCAATATTCACCGGCTCGGCGCCGTTATAGAATTCCGTCGCCAGCAAAATCCCTTCCGCCGCATCGGAAGCATAAATAAATTCCCTGCTTGCCGAGCCCGTCCCCCAGCAGTCTATATAATCGGCGTCGCTATCTATTGCATCGACACATTTTTTTATCAATGCCGGTATCACATGACTCGATTCAGGTCTGAAATTATCGCCTGACCCGTACAAATTCACCGGCAGAAGAAATATCGAATTAAAATCATATTCCTGCCTGTAAGCCTGCGATTGAACAAGCAGCATCTTTTTTGCCAGACCATATGGAGCGTTCGTTTCCTCCGGATAGCCGTTCCACAAATCCTCTTCTTTAAATGGGACGGGCGTAAACTTCGGATATGCACAAATAGTTCCTATAGCTACAAACTTTTCGAGGTTTCGCAATCTGCCTTCTTCGATAAGCTGAACACCCATCATTAAATTCTCATAAAAGAATTTGCCGGGATGCTCACGGTTGGCTCCTATTCCTCCAACTACGGCCGCAAGATGAATAACAATATCAGGCTTCATAGCGTCGTACATTTTTTTGATGTCCTGGATTTTTATAAGGTCGTAATCTTCTATCTTCGGCACAAGGATATTTTTACACTCTCGCCTTTTCAGACCATCCAGAACATAAGCCCCAAGAAAGCCGGCACCGCCAGTAACAACAACTCGTTTATCTTTGAAAAAATCCGTCATTTCTTTTTGTTTTGGTGCTCTGCAACAACCTTTTCATCTTCAGCTATAAGCATATCAGCCTCTATCATCATTTTAGCAAGCTGTTTAAAAGTAACCTTCGGCTCCCAGCCCAATATCCGCTTTGCTTTGGCGGCATCACCCAGCAATAAGTCAACTTCGGTGGGACGATAATATTTCGGGTCAATCTTAACATGCTTTTCCCAATCGATGTCCAGATAACTAAAAACCTCATCAAGAAATTCTCTGACCGAATGAGTCTGGCCGGTAGCGATTACAAAATCGTCCGGCTCGGCCTGCTGCATCATCAGCCACATCGCTTCGACATAATCGCCCGCAAAGCCCCAGTCTCTTTTTGCGTCGAGATTGCCCAAATAAAGTTTATCCTGCAAGCCGAGTTTTATTCTTGCCGCTGCCCTCGTTATTTTCCTCGTAACAAATGTCTCACCTCGGCGGGGCGATTCGTGATTAAATAAAATACCGTTGCAGGCGAAAATATTATATGCCTGGCGATAATTAACCGTTTGCCAGAACGAATAAACCTTAGCGCATCCATAAGGGCTTCTCGGATAAAATGGCGTTTTCTCAGTTTGCGGCGTTTCCAGAACCTTGCCGTACATCTCCGAACTTGATGCCTGATAAAACCTGGACGGTGTTTTCATACTCCTTATCGCCTCGAGCAGCCGAAGCGTTCCGAGTGCGTCAACATTAACCGTATAAATCGGCTGATCGAAACTGACCCGAACATGACTTTGTGCGCCGAGATTATAAACCTCATCGGGATTTATATCATTTAATATCGAATGGAGATTACTGCCGTCGGTCAGGTCTGCGTAAATCAGCTTAAGCCTGGTCTTTTCGTGCGGATCGCGATAGATATGGTCAATCCTGCCGGTATTAAATGATGAACTCCTGCGAATCAGACCATAAACCTCATACCCCTTGGCCAGAAGAAACTCCGTCAGGTACGAACCATCCTGCCCGGTAATTCCAGTTATTAATGCTTTTTTCATTTTACTGCCTCAAGAATTGTTTGCACCACACAATCTTTCATTTCCTCAGTAAGCTCCGGATATACCGGCAGCGCCAAAACTTCTTTGGCTGCCTTTTCGCTCTGCGGAAAATCTCCCTGTTTATATCCCAAATACGCAAAGCACTCCTGCAGATGCAGCGGCATTGGATAATATATTGCGCAGCCGATATTATTTTCTTTAAGATGCTTTGCTAATTCATCGCGTCTCGGCACCCTTATTACATACTGATTATAAATTGTAACACAATCGGGGCTGATGAAGGGTGTTTGAATCAAAGTATCTGCAAACTTTTTGTTATAATATTCGGCATTATTTCTTCTGGCCTGTGACCATTGTTCAAGATACGGCAATTTAACAAGCAGTGCCGCAGCCTGAATCGCATCGAGCCGGAAATTTCCGCCAACAAATTTATAATAATATGTCGGATTTTGTCCGTGATCTCTTGTCAGTCTCATTTTAGCGGCCAACTCTTCATCATTCGCAACAATCATCCCGCCATCGCCGATGCCGCCTAAATTTTTGCTCGGGAAAAAACTGAAACATCCAGCCGTACCGATACTGCCTGCCTTTTTACCCTTATATGTGCTACCGATGGATTGGGCCGCGTCTTCGATAACATAAAGATTATGTTTTTTCGCGATACTCATAATCGCATCCATATCCGCCATCTGACCGTAAAGATGCACCGGCATAATTGCTTTTGTCTTTTTAGTAATCGCTTTTTCTATCAATGCCGGATTTATATTATATGTCTTCGGGTCAATATCAACGAATACCGGTTTTGCACAAACACGCGCGATACAGCCTGCTGTAGCAAAAAAAGTAAACGGCGTGGTAATAACTTCATCGCCCGGCCCTATACCCAAACTCATTAAACTGTTTAAAATAGCATCCGTGCCGCTCGATACTCCCACGGCAAATTTACAGTCGCTGAATTTCGCAACTTTATCTTCAAGCTCTTTGACCTTCGGCCCGCCGATGCAAATCTGACTGTCAAGAACCTCGCCTATTTGTACAAGAACATCTTCTTTAATTTTCGAATACTGCGCTTTTAAATCTAATAACGGTACCTGCATCAAATCAATCCTTTTTTCTGAATTCCCTGTAACTCGTTTTCCCCGTTGCCAATTCTGCCGGCAAAGGTTTATCTTCATCCAAGTCGAGACATTTCAAAATACCTTTTTCTACTTCCCTATATCTGTATCCGCTTTCAGGACAAGTCATAATGCCGTTAGTATCGGGCTTTGACAATTTAACTCCGCTCCTGCTCATCCATCCGGTTTGCTTCGCAGGCACACCGGCCATTAATGCGTAATCAGGAACATTTTTTGTAACAACCGCCCCGGCAGCAATAAAACAATACCTGCCAAGCTCAACACCGCAGACGATTGTCGCGTTCGCTCCGACCGTCGCGCCTTTTCTGATAATCGTTTTCTCGTAAACACTGTGCCGGTTTACCTGAGAGCGGGGATTTAATACATTTGTCAAAATGCAGCTCGGACCGAGAAAAACATCGTCTTCAATAGTTGTGCCCGTGTATATCGAAACATTATTCTGAACCTTAACATTATTGCCGATGATTACGCCGTCGGCAACGAAAGTATTCTGACCGAATATGCAGTTTTGTCCGATTGAACATTTTGCTATATGGCTGAAATGCCATATCTTCGTCTCGCTGCCGATTCTCGCGCCGTCGTCAACGAAACTGCTGGAATGTATAAAATAATCTTTTGTCATTTGACAATCTTATAATTTAATCGATTTTAAAATCGGATGATAATCGCCTTTAAGCCCAACAGCTTCGGCTCTTCTTATATCCGATGCCATCTGTACCGAAGCGGTAACATCTTTTGTAGTAAAGCCTTCCCCGGCAAGAATCTTTTTATAGCTTTCAGTATGCAGTTGGGCAAAACCGTCTGAAAACTCGAATTCCTGCTCGTCAATCTTCATCGAACGGTATGTAGCTGGCTTTCCTTCAGGTTTAAAAGGCAAGTCACTTTTCTCAAGCGACAAAAACCACCGCACCCTCGCCCGGTCAAGTTCAAGAACCCCTGCCGCTCTTGTGGGCTGACTCAAATGAACGATATTTTTTTTAACGCCTCCGAAAATCCACGCAAGCATATCGAAAAAATGTATCCCGACATTCGTCGCTACCCCGCCGGATTTTTCAACGCTGCCTTTCCATGAAAACTGATACCACCTCCCGCGAGAGGTTATATAGGTCAGGTCAACATCGTGAATTTTATCTTTCTTGCCAGCTTCTACCTTTTTCTTCAGTTCGATAATCGCAGGATGAAGTCGAAGCTGCAGGATTGTATTTATTCTGCCCTTGCTTTGGCTTTCAATTTCTTCAAGAGCATCTATATTCCACGGATTTAAAACCAGCGGCTTTTCGCATATCGCCCCGGCCCCAATCCTCAGTGCAAACCGCACATGGGCATCGTGAAGATAATTCGGCGAGCATATCGTAACGAAATCGACGGCCTCTTTTTCGTCGGCAAGCCGGAGCTTTTCGAGATGTCTGTCGAATCTCTCAAACTCCGTGAAAAAATCCGTATCCGGAAAATAAGAATCCAAAACCCCGACCGAATCGCTTTTGTCCAAAGCCGCAACGAGAATATTGCCCGTATCTTTTATAGCCTTCAAATGCCTTGGGGCAATATAACCTGCCACGCCTATTAGCGCAAATCTTTTCAAGAATTAGACCTTTCGTCAGACAGATTTATATTCTGAGTTCTGTCCTATGCCTTAACTATTTTACTTCTGCCGCTCTTTACATTTATTGTCGCATTGCGACTGTCAACTACCTGTTTGGCGTTTTTAACTATCCACTTGTAGTCATAACAGCTATGGTCTGTCGATATCAGAACCACATCATAGCTTTTCAGCATTGCCGCACTTAATGGCTTGCTTCTCATTTTCAGATTATGTTCGCGCATCTTATGCGTCTGCGAAATATACGGGTCGTTATAATCTACTTTTGCTCCCTTTTCTTTAAGCAGTTCAATCAGTTCTATCGAGGGTGATTCGCGAACATCATCAATATCCTTCTTATACGCAAGCCCAAGAACCAGAACCTTTGCGCCTTTTAAACTTTTCTTCTTTTCGTTCAGCGCTTCCATTGTTCTGTGAATAACATAATGCGGCATAGCGGTATTGATTTCACCTGCCAACTCAATAAATTTCGTCGGCATACCAAACTGCCTTGCCCGCCAGGTAAGATAAAACGGGTCTATTGGAATGCAATGCCCGCCCAGGCCGGGCCCGGGATAAAATTTCTGAAAACCAAACGGTTTGGTACCTGCTGCATCGATTACTTCCCACACATCAATTCCCATTCTGTCAAAAAGCTGTTTTAACTCGTTGACCATTGCGATATTGACACAGCGATATGTGTTTTCCAGAATCTTCGCCGACTCAGCCACATCACAGGATGAAACGGGAACCGTCTGGTCTATCGCATATTTATATATATCCAAAGCTTTCTGCAAACTTGCCTTGTTGTATCCACCGACAACCTTTGGAATGGTAGCCGTTCTGAAACTCTTGTTGCCGGGGTCTTCCCGCTCAGGTGAAAACGCCAGATAAAAATCCTTGCCCGCCTTCAGACCGCTTTTTTCGAGTATCGGCTTCATCACCTCTCTCGTCGTACCGGGATATGTCGTGCTTTCAAGCACCACAAGCTGTCCCTTGCGCAGATATTTCGAAATCGTCTCGCAGGTAATCACAATATATGTCATATCCGGCTCGCGATTTTCGGTAAGCGGCGTCGGAACACAGATTATCAAAGCCTCCGGCTTGCCCATCTGTTTCATATCCGTGGTCGTATTAAATCTGCCGGTCTTTATCATTTTGGAAATATCACCTGACGGGATATGTTTCAGAGGGCTTTTGCCGGAATTTATTTTCTTCACATTAGCTTCGTTTATATCGAATCCCAGTACCTTGGCACCGCGAATAACAAATTCCCTTGCCAAAGGAAGTCCAACATAACCCATTCCGACAATTCCGACAAACGGCGATTGCTTATTTGCCTTTACCATATAAACCTTTCACTTCTTATTTTTTACTTCTTTTGTCCTGTTATTTCCACACCTTTTGTCATTCTGAGCAAAGCGAAGAATCTATTCAGAATCCACTCGACCCTTGGCCGATTCCAAAACTAAAAACTCTTTACAGATTTTCCTGATACCAGCCGATTGCTTTTTTAATACCTTCTTCAAATGAAACGAAAGGCTCATATCCAATCAGCTCTCTGGCCCGCGTTACATCCGCAAGCGAATGTTTAATATCTCCCGGCCGCGGCGGCGCGTAAACAGGCTTAATGTTCTCTTTACCCATAAGCTTGCTTATCGTATTTACAACGGTATTTACCGTAACCGCATTTTTCGTTGAGATATTTATCGCCTCTCCGTGCATCTCTTTGGCATTTGCCGCAAGCCAGTTAGCCTGGGTTACATTTTCAATATATGTAAAACCGCGCGACTGCTCGCCGTCGTCAAAAATTTTGGGCGATTGATTTCGCAATAGCGCACTGACAAACAGCGGTATCGCAGCAGCATATTGACTGGTCGGGTCCTGTCTTGGCCCAAACACATTATA
>JAQTQF010000100.1 GCA_028712345.1 Phycisphaerae bacterium
CGCCGGCGGAACAAGGGAATACATCGACCCTGTCCGTTTCATCTCAAACGCAAGCAGCGGCAAAATGGGCTATGCTCTTGCCGCCGCCGCCCTAAAAGCAGGCCATAAAGTTTCACTTATAACAACCATCAAGACAGAACTCAAAACTCAAAACTCAAAACTCAAAACTTTTGAAGTGGAAACTGCCGCTCAGATGTTTGCAGCGGTAAAGAAGCATTTTAAAAATTGTGATTGTTTGATAATGGCCGCTGCCGTTTCGGATTATACTCCCGCAAAGGTTTCAAAAACGAAAATCAAAAAAGCAGATAAAGAATTAACAATCAAATTAAAGCCGACCACTGATATTTTAAAATGGGCGGGCAAAAACAAAAAGGCCAATCAGATAGTAGTTGGCTTTGCTCTCGAAGATAAAAATTTAAGAGCCAATGCCGAAAAAAAACTCAAAAGCAAAAATCTCGATATGATAATCGCCAACTCGCCTTGTGTAATCGGCGCCGAACGATCAGCAGTTCAGATAAAACACAAAACCGGCGATTGGCTTGTGCTGCCCAAAACGACCAAATCAGCAATAGCCAAAAAAATTATCAGTCTTTTATGCCAAGGTCTTCTTTCGTAAGAATGCTTTCAAACTTATAACCTGCGGATGTGATATTTTCGCCCGCTCCCTGCTTACGGTCGATAACGGCAACAATTTTTTTAACCTTCGCCCCGGCTTCGGTAATAATTTTAGCCGCCTCAAGAACCTGCCCGCCAGTCGTGGCGATATCCTCGACAAGCAGAACAACATCGTCTTTTTTCAAAACGCCCTCAATCATTTTGCTTGTGCCGTAATCTTTTTTGCTGTTGCGGACGATTATCCATCTCTTGCCCCCAGCCATAGCCGTTGCCGCCGCAAGCGCAACCCCGCCCAGTTCCGCCCCCGCGATAACCGTAACATCGTCTGTTGCGTACTTCGCGAATTCTTCGCCAAGTGCCTTCAAAATATCCGGCTGTGTTTCAAACAGATATTTATCAAGATAATATTTGCTCTTTTTCCCGCTGCGGAGTGTAAAATCTCCTTCGAGATATGCCGTATCTTTAACCCGTTTGGCAAGTTCCTGTTTTGTCATTGAAAATATTCCCGTTAAACTTTTAGTTCTGTTTTCTTATTTATCTGCCCGCGATATTTTTTAATCGCAGGTTTTACGGTTTCAGCAATAAATTCATCGACCTGCTGAGGCGATCTGCCGATGTAATCTGCCGGTTTTAAAACTTTCTTAAAATCGACCTTTGCAAAGGCATTGTCTTTTTTAAGTCTTTCGATAAGGTCGTTAGCTCTGCCGAATTTTTTAACCTGCTCAGCGGCCTTCTGCGAGTGAACCCTTATTTTTTCGTGCAGCTTCTGCCTGTTGCCGCCCGCCTTCACCGCTGCCATCAAAATATTTTCAGTTGCCATAAATGGCAGTTCCGAGTCAATCCTCGCGGCTATGACCTTTGGATACACCACAAGACCGCCTGCGACATTGAGCAGAATTTCAAGAATCCCGTCAGCCGCCAAGAACGCCTCCGGCAGGACTATCCTGCGGTTTGCCGAATCGTCTAAAGTTCTTTCGAGCCATTGCTCGGCGGCAGTCATTTGTGGACTGCTCGAAAGGCTGATTAAAAATCTCGAAAGCGCCGTTGCCCTCTCGCACCGCATCGGATTGCGCTTATACGCCATAGCACTTGAACCGATTTGAGATTTTTCAAAAGGCTCTTCGATTTCCTTCAGATTCGCAAGCAACCGAATATCGTTGCAGAGTTTATGAGCCGATAGGCCAATGCCCGCCAGCGTATTTATTACCAGCGAATCTATTTTCCGCGAATATGTCTGGCCCGTAACAGGACAAACTTTTTCAAAACCGAACGCCTTCGCGACAAGTCTGTCGAGCTGCTTTACTTTATTATGATTGCCGCCGAACAGCGCAAGAAACGATGCCTGTGTCCCGGTCGTACCTTTAACACCCCTGAAAGGCAGATTTGAAATCCTGTATTCGGTATCGGCAAGGTCGCTGACAAAATCATTGCACCAAAGCGTCGCTCGCTTGCCGACAGTGGTAAGCTGTGCCGGCTGGAAATGCGTAAATCCGAGAGTCGGCAATTTGCGATATTTTTTCGCAAAGCCGCTCAAAGAGTCAATAAGACTTGCCAGTTTGCCTGCGATTATTTCCATCCCGTTGCGCATAATTATTAAATCCGCATTGTCGCCGACATAGCAGCTCGTCGCGCCGAGATGAATTATCGGCGCCGCCTTTGGTGCGACATCTCCAAAACCGTGAATATGCGCCATCACATCGTGGCGGAATTTTTTTTCGTATTCAGCCGCCTTGTCAAAATTAATATCGTCAAGGTGTTTTGCCATTTGACTAATCTGTGCGCCGGAAATTTTTAATCCGAGCTTTTTCTCCGCCTTTGCAAGTTCCAGCCAAAGCCGCCGCCAGGTACTGAATTTCATCTGATTGCCGAATAATTCAGACATCTGTTTAGAGGCGTTGCGCTCAACCAGCGGACTTGTGTAAATAGTATGATTTTTGTGATTTAATCGTCTTGCCATATTAAATTTCCATATAACTTATGAACAGGATAAATTGTTATTATTCTAATATAATTATATAATTATATTAGAATATCATAATTGCAACCTTTTTATTCTCAAGTAGTTATAAAAAGCAATAATGCAAAATAATTATATTTAGATTAATTAGAATATATTATATTTAAGCTCCACAATCGCCAAATATATTATTATTTATCCTTAATATACCATTTAGCTGCATTTGTATTACCTATAACTTGAACGCGTTCATCCTTTTTTAATTCTTGTAGCATCTGCTGTATTTTATTCTTAGCACATGATGGCAGAACATCTTGTAGTTCTTGCAATTTGCATCCGTCTTTCCCTTTGCTCTTAATGTGCTTTAAAAGTAGTTGTTTATTTTCGTTTCGATCGAGGCCTCGTTTACGAGTGTAAGTTCGCTCTTTGCCGACAAAAGTATAAAATCGCCGCGACAAAAGATACTTTATACCGCGTCCTCTGCCGATAATCTCAATAATACCCTGCTCTGAAAGTGAATGCATTGCAGCCTGAAGAGTCGAAGGTATTTTTTTGTCATGATGGACAAGGTCAAGAACAAGAAGTTCATTTGTGCCGAAAGATATAGATTTTTCACGGCCTATTTTTTCAAGGAATTTTAAAAAGTTTACATCCTGTATTTCACCGTTTAAAACCAGCGAAACCTGGTATTCATCTGTACCAGAAAAGTCAGGGAGCGGTTTGCTCTGTCTTATGCTTTCTTCAAACATTCTATTTGCACCTTGTCCAGAGCGTTCGACAAATCCGCATTTGCCGAGAGTCTCGGCAATACGACGATTACGAGGAAGCTGACGGTCTAAAATGTTATCTGCTGTTATGCCTTCAGGAAAACCACCTGGACTGGATATCTTAATTTGTCTGGGAAACTGGCGAATAAAAATTGAACCGGCATTGCGATAATCTCTGTGACTAATAGCGTTGAGCACTGCCTCACGCACAGAGCCTTCACTGAAAGTCGGAATATCCTGCATAAACAAGCCGTCCTGATAATGCTGAACATCGTTGCGCAGACATATCAGCTCCCAAAGCCTGTCGTAAAAAAGCAAAAAACCTTCTCTGAATTCTTCTCGCTGATTTGCCGGCCCGGCCGCTTTATTTGAACGATACTCGAACACCACCTCACTCTGTGCAAGATGTTTGCCAAGTCCCTGACGAGTTCCCATAAGAATCAAGGCTGCATAAGTAATCCCATCAGTACTGAGTAATTCGGCATCATTGAGAACTTGCTCGTGTGTCAGATTTGAAATTGCCTCTTTCTTAGACCTTTTCATCCACCTGATACGGAACTCTTCAATGGCTTTGGACGCAAGGTCACTCATAGTTGCATTCGGGCAAATTTCTGCTGAAAAGTCAGGGCCGCTTTCATCAAAAATCCGTTTCAACATATCTGGAGTCATTGGAACTAAGTCTTCATTGCGACGCATCCAATAGGCGCCTTCATATTGTATAGGAAAACCGATAGCCCTTGAAGGAATATCGAAAACGACAACTCGATTATTATTATAATCAATTTCTTCGACCTCTATTCTGAGACCAAGCCGTTCAATTAGACCTGCTTTGGTTTTTCCAACTTCTTTAAAAGCGTTGCTCCCAACAACTTTGCGCGGCATTGTATTTGTGACGCCGAATACTATTCTACCGCCACCTTCGTTTGCCAAAGCTACGCAGTATTTGACAAGTTTATCAAAATGGAAATTCTCTTTGGCTTCTTTAAATTCAAGATGTTCATCCTCCTTCGAGTTGAGCAATTTTTCAAGCTGTTCAATGGAAATTTTCATTTTTTTATATCCTAATTTGGAGGGTTTAGTTTATCATAGCAAGACAGATTAGAAAAGCGTTTTTTGCGGAGCGGCTTTGAGCGAAACAAACGATAAAATATGTGTAATAGCCTGCGGAATGTTAGGTGCCGACTTGAAGAAAGCCGCAGAAAGAACCGGTATTAAGGCTGATTTCGAGATACTTCCTGCCGGTCTGCACGAAACCCCCGCCCAGCTTCGCATTCTAATTCAGCAGATTATAAATACCGTTTCAAATAACGGATACGGCAGAATTGTAATTGGTTACGGTGTCTGCGGACAAGGTACGGCCGGAATAAGGGCCGGAAAATTACCGCTGGTCATCCCGCAGGTGCACGATTGTATCTCTTTGTTCCTCGGTTCAGACTCGGCTTACAAAGAGCAGTTCAAAACCTGTCCCGGCACATATTATTTTACCGCAGGCTGGTTCAGCCCAAACGCCGAACCCGGCGAACACAGGAATTTTCCAATCGGATTAAACCCCGCCCAAAATCGCAGCCTCTCATATAGCAAAGAGGAATCCGAGTTAATAGCAGACTTTTTCTCAGGCTGGCAGAAAAATTACACCAGAGCCGTCTTTATAAACACCTCCGACGAGCAGGGGAAAAAGGTTGAAGAATATGCCAAAACCACCGCCGAAAAATTCGGCTGGAAATATGAGGAAATCACCGGCAATCCGAGACTGTTTGAAAAAATGCTCACCACCGACAAAAACGATGATGAAATTCTAATCGTTCCGCCGGGCTTTAAGATAGTTTTCGACCCTCAGGCAGGAAAACTTGAAGCAATTAGGGCATAGTTTAGCCGTCGCCGGCACGGCGACGCATCAGAGCCGCGACTGTCAAGGAGCGGTTTTTAATGTCGTTTAGCCCGCAGGCCTGCCCTGCGGGTTCTATCCCCTATTTCCTTGATAATCATACGCAACTTACTATAATGAAATCCGTTTATTAAGGATAACCAATGGAAATATCGGAAGTTAAAGCAAACATTCAAAACCTGCGGGCCCGGATAACAAAAATCCGGGACTGGCTTTGACTTGCCGGCCAAGCAGCAAGAAAGAAAAAAACTTGAAGACCAGATGGCCAGGCCCGGCTTCTGGGACAATCAGGAAACCGCCAGGCCCGTCGTCTCGAAAATCAGCGCACTGAAAACGCTTATCGAGCCGGTAATTGAAATTGAAAAAATGGCTTTAGATACCGAAGAACTTTTTGGTATGGCACTTTCCGAAAACGACGAACAGGCTCTTTTGGAAATCGAAAAAGACCTTCCGGCTCTTGAGAAAAAATGCGACCAGATTGAGCTTGCCGGCACGCTCAGCGGCCCCGACGATATGAGAAGCTGCTTTTTAAGCATTCACGCCGGCGCAGGCGGCACCGAAAGCTGTGACTGGGCAAGTATGCTTTTAAGAATGTACACTCGCTATTTTCAGCGGAACAAATATTCGTACGAAGAAATGGATATAACGCCCGGCGAAGAAGCAGGCCTGCGCTCGATTACGCTCAAAGTCAGCGGGCCTTTCGCCTTCGGCAAAATCTCCTGCGAAACAGGCGTTCACCGATTGGTCAGAATAAGCCCCTTTGACGCGAACAAACGCAGACATACGAGTTTCGCCGCCGTTGATGTAATGCCCGAATATGATGAAGATATTGATATTGAAGTGGATGAAAAAGATTTACGGGTTGATTATTACCGCGCAAGCGGCGCCGGCGGCCAGCATGTAAACAAAACAAGTTCAGCGGTGCGGATTACGCACCTGCCCAGCGGAATAGTCGCCCAGTGCCAGAACGACCGCAGCCAGCACAGGAATAAAGCCGAGGCGATGAAAATGCTGAAGAGCAAATTATATATGATTGAGCAGCAGAAGCGCGACGCCGAAGTTGCAAAACTTTACGGCGCAAAAGGCGAAATCGCATGGGGCAGCCAGATTCGCAGCTATGTGCTTCAGCCTTACCAGTTAGTCAAAGACCACCGCACGGATTTTCAGACCGGCAATGTCGATGCCGTGCTTGACGGCGACATCGAAGATTTTATAGAAAGTTATCTGCAGTTCAGGGCAGAAAAAAAACATAAACAAAAATAAATAAAAAATTGTTTAGCCCCCACCCCTGTGGTGGGGGTCATTGCGAGCGCAGCGATGCAATTTCGTAATTCGCCTGTGTTAATTCGTGTCTGCCCGACGAAGCTAATAGCGAAGGCGGGTTCATTCGTGGCAAAATAAAATCCGTGAAATCTGCGTAATCCGCGGTTAAAATATAGTTCTATTAAATCTGCCTGTCGCGTCGAAGCCTTTGGCGGACGATGGCAGGGTTATTTAGCCCCCTGATTTATCAGGGGGTTGGTATGGTTAGGCAGGATAGAAAAATTTTCATATT
>JAQTQF010000101.1 GCA_028712345.1 Phycisphaerae bacterium
AACTGCTTTCTACGCCCGGCACAGCGGAGCAGCTACGGGTAACTTATGCAGGCAAAAAGACTTCTGAAAAAGACCGGCAAACTCCACTTATCATTCAGGCTAAGGAATTTGCCCTGCGAATCGACCCTCCGCCACCGCCACCGCCGCCTGTTAGAAGTACGCCATCGCCCGGAATTCGCCGTCCGCAAGCTTCTGTCTCTGCAAAGTTTAAGCTTGTAGGCACGAGCTATCATATTGGCGATGAGGGAAACTCCTGGGCACTTATCGATGAGGTCGGTAAGGGCTGGCATTGGGTTAAGCTTGGCGGGGTGGTCGGCCATTTAAAAATCGAAAAAATAGGTAGCGGTGTTGTGCTAATTCGTGATGGTACAAGCACTTACGAACTCACAGCCGAACGGAAACAAAAGCCCGATTATGTCAAATCTTATACCGGCACAGACCCTAATAGTAGCACTCCCGGAATATGGCATAGTTCCGGAGAGTCGACAAATCAGGTTTTCAGTGCTGAAAGTACGCAAAATCAGGCAGTTCCAGTGGTTACCAAGGAACAAGTAGAGTCAAATATAGAGTGGCTGAAAAAACTTCAGGAAAACCCCGAGGCGCTCGGTATGACAGCCGAAGAAGCCGAGGAAATTGCGGGTTTTGGCGATATGCTCGATTCTCTCGAAGCAGAGGCTATGAAGCTTGAGCCGAATACCGCTCCGGCCGAGGAGACAAATTCAGCGACAGATGTAAATGCGGCAAAAGAAGGGCAGCAATTAGAACAAATGCCGAAGGTTAGACCAGGCGGCAGACCCGTCAGAACAAGACGGTTAAGGTAGGGATTTTTAGCGTATCCTCAAGGCGGAGGTAAAATACAGCATAAGTACATTATTTTTAAGCATTTTATGCCTTTTTGTCCGATAAAACAATATAAACAGCTTCAAGGAGTAAGCAAGCAGGTGAAAAAACAGTTGTGCCTAAATTGGTTTATAAACCGGCACCTGCAGTTAAGGATACTGTCGGTTTTGTTTTTATTATCGATTATGTCGATGAGCGGGCTTTGTCTTGCGCAACAGGATCAGCAACAGACCGCTCAGATAATAAGGGTTAGGATTTTTACGCTCCGCAACATCAGCGCCGAGACGGCAAAAGAGTACTTAAGAGATGCCAGTATTGCCAGCACTGTTGTAGCTATACCGAATACGACCGCGATATCGGTAACAGCCGGGCCGCAGGAGCTTGTAAAGGCATCGACAGTGCTGAGGTTAGTCGATGCTAATGAACAGTTCGGCGTGCAAATGCTCGATATTCCCGCAGGTCAGCCCTTGCCGAGTCTTAGGAAAATTGAAGAAAAACTCGGCCGTGCTTATTCAATCGGTTCTTTGATGGAAGGTCCCGTCTCGGGGGCAAGCATAAAGGCCATAGTTGATATTCAGGATGACAAAGTTATTTTAATTTCGCCTCAGGGGCAAACGGCCAAAATTACGGGAACATTGCTTGCGAGTATGGCAGAGGTAAAAGCCGAGCCGGCAAAACCCATAATTGCTTCCGCCAATGATGTTAATGTGGTCTTTACCGCCGAGCCGGTTGTTATCGAGGCAAATATGCCGCAGCCTGAAACTATGGTGAATGTTGCTGTCGGTGGTAAAGTTCAGACCGAAGAAGACAAACTCCTTGCGGAGCTTGTCAGTGAACTTACCGAAGCGGTAAAGGCAGAAAAAGAGGAGCAAAAGACCAAAGCTGAGCAAGCTCTGAGTTCCGCAGTTGAACAGGAGCAAATAATAGTCGCAGCCCCGCAGGAATCTGTACCGCAAAGACAAACTGAGAATGCTGCGGAGAAAATACAGCCCCGATTGTCGGCTGAGAGTCAGGACTTGCCTGCGGTTGACGAGGTTTTACCGGCAAATCAGCCGGAAGATTTTAACCAGCAGGAATCTGTTGCAATGCCGGTTATCGATATTCCGAACGGTGATGAATTGCTTACTCTTGATTTGCCTGAAAAGATGGAAGTGGTTTCTCTTATTGATCTGGTTGGTAAATATCTCAATCTAAATTATCTTTATGATGAGACAAAGGTAGCCGGAAGCGTGACAATCAAGGTTCAGGACAGGCTCAGGGTGAGAGAACTTTATGACCTGCTCGAATCGGTGCTGAAGTTTCGTGGTTTTGTGATGAGCCGCAAAGGCGATCTGGTTACGATCGTCCCTATGGCTGAAGCTCTTGATCAGGATCCGACTTTCTCAGGCGATGTCCAGGCTGGAGATGTTATTGTAACAAAGGTTTTTCATCTTCAATACATAAGCACGGATGCTGCGAGAAATCTTCTAATGAGTATGAAACTCGGATCGAGTATCACTCCGATTCCTGAAACGGGTACGCTGGTTATAACCGAATATGCCTTTAGGATACAAAGGATAGAAGATTTGCTGACGCTGGTAGATGTGCCGGGTCCGCCGAAGGAATTTAAACTCAGAGTTCTTAAATATACCCTTGCTGAAAGTCTTGTTCCAAAGATACAGGTTCTTGCTGTACAACTAGGCACCGTGAATATTACCGTTGGTTCAATGGCCGCAGCGCAGCCGGCAGTAGCGGATCCTCGCAGAAGGACTCGCAGACCGGCAACGCCGCAGCCCCAGCCGCAGGATGCTTCCACAAAGACCGGCGTATTTGTTGACTTTGACAAGCGAACAAACAGGGTGATGATGATAGGCCTTACGGATGAAATCGCTGCGGTTGATCAGATAATTGACTCTCTTGATGTGCCGCAGCAGGATCTTCGCGTAATTAGCGAATATGAAATGCAGTTTGTTGACATAGATTCGGTTGTTACGGCATTAAAGGACCTTGGTATTATCGATTCGGCAGTTGCGACAGGCGGAAAAAGCGGCAGCAGAGCGCAACCTGCCCAGCCGGGTCAGCCACCCAGGCCTGCAGGTGTAAATACTGGCGACGAAACAGCCACTTCTCTTGACCAGCCGCAGGTTGTTATGCTTACAACGACAAATTCACTGCTCGTAAATGCCACACCGGAACAGCATCTTCAGATTTCTAAGATTATCTCGTATGTTGACCGTGAGCCGGCTCAGAACGCAATACCATATAGAATTTACAGACTTGAAAACCAGGAGCCAGAGGCACTGGCGGAGGTTCTTAATAATCTGATTGAAAAGACCGTTAAGGATAAAGAAGGGAAAATTCAGCAGACTATAAAGATACAGGAAGACAATATAGCCATAGTTCCCGACAAAAACACATTTTCTTTAATTGTTTATGCGAGTAAAAAAAATCAGGAATGGATTGGCAGTCTTATCCAGACTCTTGATACCCGCAGACCGCAGGTCCTGATAGATGTTTCACTGGTCGAAATTACACGCAATGATGCATTCCAGTTTGATTTGGATATGGTTGCTAATGCAAAAGGTTTGGTGACAGACAATTTGGTGCTCAAGCCGTCGTATTTATCGGCCATCGGCGGAAATCGTGAAGCGAGTTTTGTCGGCGGCACTACAAAAGGATTTTACAGCGCTGACAAAATACAGGCTCTGTTGACGCTGGTTAATACTAACGGTTACGGCAGAGTGTTGGCACAGCCGAAGGTATTAGTGAATGACAATGAAGAGGGAAGTATAAGTACCACATCACAAAGGTTTGTAAAAGAAGAATCTCAAAGCGCCTCTGGCTCCTCCGGTGATGTGATTAGTAAGGCAATTTCATGGAAGGCTTACGATGCCAAGATAGAGCTTAAAATTAAACCGCAAATCAGCGAGGGCGATTTACTGCGGCTTGAAGTAGAAATGCTTCGTGAAGATTTTGGTACGAAAGAAGAGCCTAATGCTCCGCCGCCAAAAACTACAAGTAATGTTACGACAGTTGTAACCGTTCCGGACGGAAGTACGATTATTCTTGGCGGATTGAATAAGTTAGATCAGTCCAAGACCAGCGGCAAAACACCGCTGCTGGGTGATATACCTCTGGTCGGCGGGCTGTTTAAAAAGATTGACAATTCAAATGACGAACAAAGATTGTATATCTTCGTAAAAGCCAATATCTTAAGACCTAATGCTGAACTTGGATTAACTCAGCTTAAGAGAATATCCAAAAAGAATCAGACTGAGTTTGAAAGAGCAGAAGGTAAATTCCAGAGATACGAAAGTTTTCCGGGGATGAAAGCTGAGATAATAGAGCCGGAGCGTATACTCGAACAGGGGGTTAATGAGCCTGATGCCAATGATGTGAATCAAGAAGAGTAAAGCCTGAAAACCAGGATTGATTTAATATTTAATATATTCGGACATAGGCATGCAATCTGATGAAAGATTTATTGATAAAAACAGCTCAAAGGACAGGGATAGTCGATGCCGACCTGCTTACGAGCTTTCTTGAGCAGAATGCCGACAGCCTCCAGAGGCTCGACGAGCTTCTGCTCCTCTGCCCGCAGTTTACCGAGGAGTCTGTTCTTCGGCTTCTCGCAGAGGTTTTAAAAGTAGAATTTATTTCCGAAATAGACACCGCTGATGTTCCAAAGGAATTTATCGAAAATGTGCCGGCTACTTATGCGCAGCATCATTACTTAATCGGTATTAAGAATAACGCCGATGATGCTGAAATCACGGTAGTCTTGTCCAGACCTTTCGATACTGACTCCGTCGATAATGTCTCAAGGCTTACCAAGCTGCCCGTTAATATCGCTCTTGCCACAAGGACTACGATAACAGCCGCGATAGATGTTGCTTATGAACAGAAGAATACCGTTATAGACGAAGTAGCCGAAGAGCTTGATTCGCAGAATCTCGACCAGCTCGTTAATGAGGTTGCCACAGCGGACGATTTGCTCGATGTCGTAAACCGCCCGCCGGTGATAAGACTGGTCAATGATATACTGTTTCGTGCGCTGCAGCTCAGAGCGAGCGATATTCATGTTCATCCTTACGAAAGCAAAATTCAGGTGCGCTACAGAATTGACGGCATTTTGTATGACACGCTCAGTCTTAACCGCAATGTACTTTCTCTTGTCGTTTCTCGTATAAAGGTTATGGCAGGGATGGATATTGCCGAGCGGAGAATGCCCCAGGACGGCAGATGTTCGGTCAGGGTAGGCAACAGGGAAATCGATTTGCGCGTAAGCACCGTGCCGACGAGCTACGGCGAAAGATGCGTTCTGAGGCTTTTGGATAAAAGCACCGGCTTGTTCAATCTCTCTGAACTGGGGATGGGGGACGAAGATTTAGAAAGATTCGATTCGCTACTCGGCAAGTCGCACGGCGTTATCTTTGTAACCGGCCCGACCGGTAGCGGCAAAAGCACCACTCTTTACGCGAGCCTTAACAGAATGGATTCAGTCGAAAAGAATATCATTACGATTGAAGACCCGATAGAATATCAGCTCGAAGGCATCAGCCAGATGCAGGTCGCGAGCAAAAAGGGAATGACTTTCGTAACGGCATTAAGACATGTATTGAGACAGGACCCCGATGTTATAATGATTGGCGAAGTTCGAGACCAGGAAACCGCAAAAATGGCGATTCAGTCCTCGCTGACCGGCCACCTCGTTTTCAGTACCCTTCACACCAACGATTCGGCCGGCGCGATAAGCAGACTTCTCGATTTAGGCGTTGAGCCTTATCTGGTCAGTTCCTCGCTCATAGCAGTGCTTGCCCAGAGACTTGTAAGAAGGATTTGTCCTGAATGCAGGCAGGAATATACTCCTGCCGAGCACGAATTGCGGGAACTGGGCATAGGCGATAAGTCAGAAGGAAAATTCTTTGTCGGGGCAGGATGCAGCAAGTGCTTTGATACCGGCTATAAGGGAAGAACGGGAATTTATGAACTGATGATGATTGATGAAGAGATAAGAGAGATGATTCATCAGCACCAGACAGCGGGTGTTATAAAACAGAAAACAATTGAAAAAGGCCTGCAGACGCTTCGTATGGATGGGGCAAGAAAAGTTATTGCCGGCGCCACGACAATTGCCGAAGTCCTGCGAGTTACGCAAGCCGATGTATAAATAATGAAAAATAAAAGATAAAAAATAAACATTAAAAATAATGAATGTTTAGCCGCCGTCGGCACGACGGCGAATTAAAAAGTAAAAATTTAGGTAAAAAATGATAAATCTTCAATCTTCAATCTTCGATCTTAAATTTTAAGTTATGCCTCGATACGCATATACAGCTTTGGCAGGAGGGGGCAAAACCGTCAAGGGAACGGTTACCGCAGAAAGTCCGTACTCGGCCAGAAAACAGCTTCGCGCGCGAGGCATTCACGCTACAAACATAAAACAGGAAGCTGCCGAAAGCGAAGTCAAAAGCGGTCTTTTGAGCTTTTTCAGGAAAGCTAAAAAGACGCATATAATCGAATTTACCAAACAAATGTCAATTCTGCTTAATTCCGATATCAAACTTACCGAATCGCTTTCAGTAATGATTGAGCAGATATCCGATGCGCGTTTTAAAAATGTAATTACCGATATGCGCGACAGGGTCGTTACCGGCGAATCTTTTACCGATGCGATGGGCGACTATACGGAATATTTCGATGTCATTTATATAAGTATGATAAAAGTCGGCGAGGCCACCGGAACGCTCGGCAAAACGATGGAAACCATTTCCCTTTTTATGGAAAAACGCCGGCGCATCGAAGCGAAGGTTATGACAGCAATGATTTACCCGATGTGTATTGTAACTATCGGTATCGGTGCAATTATTTTTCTGACCACTTTTGTGCTGCCAAAAATTATTATTCAGCTCAAAAAGGCAGGTATGCAGCTGCCCTGGATTACAAG
>JAQTQF010000102.1 GCA_028712345.1 Phycisphaerae bacterium
AGGGCATAGGCGGAGTCCGGGTTCCTATAACGGAAGATACCGATGTACTTCCTCTCGCAAAAGCGTTTAATCTGCCCGTCATAATCGTCGCAAGACCAAATCTCGGCACAATAAATCATACGCTTCTAACTATTGATGCTGTAAGAGCCGCAAATTTGCCGCTTGCCGGTGTGATAATTAACGGTTATGATGAAAACACCAAAGATTTCGCCGAAAAAACCGGCCCTGCCGTAATTGAAGAAACCGGCAGAGTAAAAATTCTGGCCGTTGTGCCTTTCGACAAACAGACGAACGCGGAAAAAGGCATAATCGGCGACGCAGTGCTGAACGCCTTAAATAAAATTGACTGGCAGAAAATAATATGAAAGATAATGTTATCAAACTCAAGCGTCCCGATTTGAGACGGTATCTGGCGCCCATCAATACTGCTTCAACCCAACAGTTATTCACCGATTGCCTGATACTCGGCTCCGGCGTCGCGGGCCTTCGCGCGGCGATAGAAGCCGCCTCGGCGGGCAGCGAAGTTATCCTCGTCTGCAAAAAAAATCTCGAAGACAGCAACACCTGGAACGCTCAGGGCGGTATCGCATCGGTGCTCGACTCGGAAGACAGTTTCAGCTCGCACATCAACGACACATTAAAAACAGGCTGCGGAATATGCAATCTTGACACGGTCGAACAGGTCGTAAAAGACGGCCCTGCCCTTGTCAAAGAACTTCTCGAATGGGGCACGGAGTTCGACAAAACAAAGGACGGAGAGATATCAATCACCCTCGAAGGCGGCCACAGCCACGCAAGAATCGCTCACGCTCACGGCGACAACACCGGCAGAGCAATCGCAGAAGCCCTGATACATAAAGTCAAAAACCTGGACAATATTACAATCTTCGAAAACTATTACGCCATCGACCTTATCACAAACGACAACGGCGTATGCCTCGGCGCTACCGGCAGAAATTCAAACGACACAATGGAAATAATCTGGGCAAAGGCAACTATCCTGGCGACAGGCGGAGCCGGAAGACTCTACCGCGAAACTACAAATCCAGATGTCGCCACTGCCGACGGACTGGCCATTGCCGCCCGCGCCGGAGCTGTCCTGCGGGATATGGAGTTTATGCAGTTCCACCCGACAACGCTTTACATCGCCGGAGCTTCCCGCGCCCTTATCACAGAAACTCTTCGCGGCGAAGGTGCGATTTTGCGCGACATCAATCATAATACCTTTATGGCCGAATATCACCCAAATGCCGAGCTTGCCCCGCGCGACATCGTAAGCAGAGCAATTCTCGCACAGATGCTCAAAACCGGTTCAACCCATGTATATCTCGACATCAGGCATTTCGACAAGAACTTCTTTGGCAAACGGTTCCCACTTATCAGCGAAATTGTCGCCAGCTTCGACATCGATATAACCAAAGACCTCATCCCCGTCCGCCCCAGCGCTCATTATATGGTCGGCGGCGTAAAAACCGACAAACTGGCTCAAACAAACATTAAAAATCTCTTCGCCTGCGGCGAAGTCGCCTCGACAGGCCTGCACGGCGCAAACAGGCTCGGCAGCAATTCGCTTCTCGAAGGTCTGGTCTTCGGCAGAATCGCAGGCCGTCAGGCCTCAATGCTTTCCGAAAAACAAAACGGTCATCCGGGACTGCGAAAATTCAAATACGATATTCCAACATCAGACCGCAGCAGACTCGACACCGCAGATGTGCTCAATTCGCTGAAATCTCTTATGTGGCGAAATGTCGGGATTATCCGCTTTGCAAAACCGCTCGCCGAGACGCAGGAAATAATTGCCTTCTGGCAGCGGTATGTACTGGACAAGGTTTTCGATTCGGCCTCCGGCTGGGAATGTCAGAATATGCTGACTGTCTGCCTGATGATGGCAAAGGCCGCCGAAGAAAGAACCGAAAGCCGCGGCACACATTTCAGAGACGACCATCCTCAAACCGATGATGCAAATTTCAAAACCCACATCGAGTTTGAATAAGAGGTTTTTAATCTGCCTATACCTCTACTGTCGGCAGAGCAGGCACATTATCCGGCAGAACGGGTGTTTTTTCTATCACACGCATTGTCTTCCATTTGCCGGCAAGGAATCGGAAAAAGAATAACATCGCAAGGGCGCATACATAACCGCTCAGCGCAAACCACGCTGCGTAAAGTCTCGACCTGCCCTGCAGAAAACTTACCGCCAGCCAGCTCGGCACAACCATTATCACCCAGCTAAGAACAACCGAAACCCACATTACGAATCTCGTATCGCCCGCCCCCTTCAGAGCCGCCGAGAAAATAATATTGCCCGTATCGAATATGCAGTAGAAACCGACAAACAGCAGCAGGGTCCTGACGATGGGACTGATTGCCGCAAATTGTTCAGCGGATGCCTGCGCCTTGAACGGAAGCATAAAAAGCTGTGGGACCGTGTAATAACATATTGCGATAAAAATCATATAGCCGAAAGTAATGTAAGCCGCAGAATGAACAGTCTTCTGCGCAACATCCGGCCTGTCGGCACCCAGAGCCTTGCCGACAAGCACGCTCGTCGCTATTCCGAACCCAATCATAGGCATAAACGCAAGCGAGTTTATCTGGAACGCCATCGCCGTCGCCGCAAATGAAACCGCATCGATTCTTCCGACAAAAACTATAAATAAAGTAAAGCCGAGTATGTCGAGCATAAACTGAACGCCGCTTGGAACGCCGAACTTCATCAGTCTGCCAAACAGCTCAATATCCAAACCGGTTTGGCTCGTACCGTAAACGCCGCGATTTTCAGTCCGCAAAAATATGACAAAATAAATTATGACCCCTGCGATATGCGCGATAATAGTCGCCGCCGCCGCCCCTGCGATTCCCATCGGCGCAAAGCCGAAGTGTCCGAAAATCATCGCATAGTCGAGTATGATATTGATAATTGTTTTAAAGATATTGACCCACATCACAGTCATTGTTTTGCCTCTGCCGGTAAGAAAACACGATACCGACGAGTCAATAATCCCCGCGACCGAGCCGAAAGACAGAATCCTGAAATAAGTCAGCTCATAACCCGCAATTGCCGGCTCGTGTCCGACAAGACGAATTAACGGAGCGGCAAACATCGCGATTGCCGCCATTATCAGCCCCGCCGCGACACTGAAATATATGCTCTGCCAGACTGCCGGCCCGATTCTCTTGGGCATATTCGCCCCGTCATACTGCGAGACAAAAGTGCTTACATAGGTCGCTGTACCCAGAAAAAAGCTGAAAAAAGTAAAATTCAGTATCCCGCCAGCATCGCTCCGCTCATCGCGTCGCGGTCGTACCACATCAGAAACACCCTGTCCACAAACATTTGCAGGGTAAATGCGCTGGTGCTTAGAATCAGCGGAAAGGCGATTTTCAGAACTTCTTTCACGCCGCCGCTGTTTATATCGATTTTTTCAGGATTATTTTTCATTTTCAGAGCCAACTATGTTAAGCTGATTCGCGTATTTTTCAAAATAATAATTTAAGCAATTTCTGAAAATGTCATTGCGAGGAGTGAAACGACGAAGCAATCTTCATTGTTGCTTTAAAAAAGATTACTTCCCCCGCTTTTGCGAGGATCGCAATGACAAATCAAATTTTTAGAGCTATCGTTTATGATACAGACTGACATTTGCATAATCGGTGCAGGCCCCGCAGGTCTTGCCGCTACGATTGGGGCCAAAGCGAAAAAGGTAACCCTCGTCGAAGCAAACACGACCGCAGGCAGAAAACTTCTGCTCACAGGCAGAGGCCGATGCAATCTTACCCATATCGGCTCTATCGACGAAGTTATCAGAGCATATAAACCATTCGACAGATTCGTCCGCCATTGCATCCACGAATTTCCGCCCCAGAAATTGAGGGATTTTTTCTCGCATCGCGGTCTTGAAACCGTCGCCGACAATAACGGCTGCGTATTCCCCAAAACCGACCGCTCAAGCGATGTAAAGGAATCGCTTCTGGCCGAACTGAAAAAAAACAATATTAAAACTTATTACGGCAAAAAAATAAACTCCGTCAAAAAATGCGACGATTTATTTATTATCGAATCGGAAAAAATCACAATATCCGCCAAATGCCTAATCATCGCAACCGGCGGGGTAAGCTGGCCGCAGACAGGCTCAACCGGCGATGGATACGAATTCGCAAAAAGTCTCGGCCATAACATAATAGAACCAAAACCCTGTCTTATTCCTCTGGTAACTAAAGAAAAATTCTGCTCTTCTCTGGCAGGCATCGGCGTACAAGCCGTTCAGATAACCGGTAAAATAGACGGCAAAAAAATCTCTTCCTCCGGCCCGATGATTTTCACCCACTCCGGCGTAGGCGGCCCCGCCGTTCTGGATTTCAGCAGACTTATCGCCGAGACACTCGACAAAACCAAAATCAGGCTCGACATATCCGTAGATTTTCTGCCTGATTTAAAAAACGATGAACTCGATGAAAAACTTGCGGAAACTTTTTCTAAAAGTCCGAAACAATCCGCCTCTACGGTTCTCTCCGACTTCCTTCCAAAGGCCCTTGCCCGGCAGATATGCGAACAAAACCGGCTGACAAAAACAATTGCCGAGCAAATCAACAAAAAAACGAGAAAAACTCTCGTCGAGAATCTGAAAAATTTCCCGTTTACGATTCTTTCCGCCGAGGCCATCGAAAAAGCAACCGTTACCAGAGGAGGCATTGACATCGGCCAGATTGAGGCCAAAACAATGCAGTCAAAACTTTGCCCCGGCCTGTTTTTTGCCGGCGAAGTAATCAATATTGACGGCCCCTGCGGCGGATACAATCTCCAGTTCGCCTTTGCCGCAGGTGCACTCGCCGGAAAATCTGCTGTTGAGTTCCTGAACAAAATCGCCTAAAATACCGCAATGCTATATTTAAGGAATGCTGAAAACGCAAAAACTGTCATTCTGAGTCCGCCGAAGGCGGATGAAGAATCTCTGGCTGTCTCAGATTATAGATTCTTCGGCTAATGCCTCAGAATGACCCATAAATAAAGTGTTTGCTATGGAGCAAGTTAAAGGTTTAATCTTGGCCAAAAAAGACGAAAAACTGAATATACTTTTTCTCTGCACGGGAAACTCCTGCCGAAGCCAGATGGCCGAGGGCTGGGCAAAAATGCTCAAAAGCGACTGCATCGAACCATTCTCCGCCGGCGTATTTCCGGCAAAAGTAAGCGAGCGGGTAATCAAGGTTATGGCCGAGGCGGGTATCGATATTTCAAACCAATACTCCAAACACCTTGACGACCTTTGCGGAATTGATTTCGATTATGTCATTACGCTTTGTGACAACGCCGCCGAACTTTGCCCCGCATATCCTGCAAAAACAAAGATTATACATAAACCCTTTGCCGACCCGTCCGTAATGATGGGCGATACAGAAATAGTAATGAATGCCTTTAGAAAAACTCGCGACCAGATTAAAAAATTTATTCTTTCACTGCCCGACAGCCTTGCTTAGCCCCGCCGAATGCGAATGAGTAAATGGGTGATTTACGGCGAGGGGCAATTATTCCAAAAGCCCTCAACTTTATGTTGGGGGTTCAGAACCGCGACAGTAATGGAACGGTAAAAACAAAAGGAAAATATGACCGACATTAAAAAAATAAAACAAATCGGACTCGACAAAATAGCGTTTCTAATCTTGCTCATAGCAGGGCTCATATGTGCAAAATTAATCGTTTCTTCTCGAAGCAGTTTTAAACTGTCAAAACCAGTCTCACTCAACGGAACAGGTCTTTCGGTTTCCATCCCCGCAGGCGGAGGTTTTATGCCCGTATCCGATGGATTCAGTTATATAGACAACGAATTCAGGCTCGGCTCTATCCTGCAGATAGGCAGAAACACTGCCATTTCGGTCCATTGGCGATACTTCATTCTGCCCGCAGAACAAACCCCCTCTGAAAAATTCGGCAACGACGCCAATTCCATTGACGGCATTATTGAATCTTCGCAGACAAAACAGTTTGACCAATTCTCGTTTGATTGCGTTAAAATTGTAGCAGAAAAAAAGGGGATAATGATTTTGTGCGGCACTACCCAGCTATCCAGCGGCAGAACTCTGACGCTTGAAGTTATGCAAAAAGGCCGCGACTTTAATATGGCAAATAAAATCTTCAACACTGTAATAGAGTCGGTATCCTTCAAAGCCGAAAATCCACTGACTGATGGAATTAAATTTCTGGATAATTTCAGACAGAAAAACCTTGCCGAAATAATCGGCAAAAAAAACAAACAGAATTATTACTACATACAGGATTTTACTAACAAAATACTGGGCTTTGCCACAGACGCCGCAGGTATCAGGCCCGACAGCAAAAACAATTCCATAGTTGCTGCCAGTCTGTATTTTCTCCATTCTGGCAGAATCGCCCACGCCGAGCAGGATTTGTTCACAGGAGAATTGAATATAAACACCTTTAAATGGGCAAATAGTCAAAGTAATATGATTATTAACCGTGAAATACCGACCAGCATCGAGCTCGACGCCGAGGGAATAATTACCGTTCACAAAACCAACGGCCTGCAAAACTTCAAACTAAGCTCTTCAATGCTGCCGGAAATGCTTTTCGACACCTTCGTCGAAGATTTCCTGCATAGTGATTTTAACGCGGTTATGGTTGATATGATTCTTTCCGACGGCAGCATCAAACCGGCAATTATAAAAAAAGCAGACCCGAACAGCGACCCTCGTCTA
>JAQTQF010000103.1 GCA_028712345.1 Phycisphaerae bacterium
AGGCACAGCTTTCAGGCCGCATCTTGAAATGACTGTCAAACACCTTGCTAAGGCGCCGTTACCGAAGGAACTTGCAGAACTTAAGGAAAGCCACGATGCCGAAGCTCAGGCCGATAAGGCGGCAAGAGCGGCTCTTGGACTTGAATAATTTTAAATTTTAATACTGAAAGTTATTGGAAAGAATAATATGCCGACTATAAACCAGTTAGTTAGAAAAGGCAGGGGTAAAAAAGGCAAAAAGCGCGTTTCGGATATTACAGGTTGTCCGCAAAAGCGCGGGGTGTGTCTGATAGTAAGGACTCAGACGCCCAAGAAGCCAAACTCGGCCTTGCGTAAAATCGCTCGTGTGAGACTTACCAACGGCAAGGAAGTTACCGCTTATATTCCGGGTATTGACCACAATCTCCAGGAACATAGTACTGTGCTCATCCGAGGCGGAAGAGTTAGAGATTTGCCCGGTGTTCGTTATCATATAGTTCGAGGTACTCTGGATACCTCCGGCGTTGCCAATAGAAAAAGAGGCCGTAGCAAATACGGTGCTAAAAAAGGTTGATATTTTTGATTTAAAGGTGAAAAATGGCAAAGAAGTTTACAGCTTCTGCAAAACAATTAAAACCTGAAGCCAGGTATAACAGCAAGCTTGCCCAGAAGTTCATCAATTCTATGATGTGGCAGGGCAAGAAGAGCATAGCGACGAAGATTTTCTACGATGCTCTTGACATAGCATCGAAAAAGGTCAAGGAGATTGAGCCTATCGAGATATTCGAGACGGCTATAAATAATGTCAAGCCGCAGATTGAAGTTCGCTCGAAGCGCGTTGGCGGAGCCAGTTATCAGGTTCCAATGCCCGTCAATGCCAGAAGACAGCAGTCGCTCGCTTTCAGATGGATACTTGCCTCGGCAAGAGGCAAAAAAGGCAGACCAATGTGCGAAAGGCTTGCGTCAGAACTGCTCGATGCCTACAACAAACAGGGTGGTGCAATGACCACACGCGAAAATATCCACAAAATGGCTGAGGCGAATAAGGCTTTTGCTCATTTTGCATGGTAATAACCGTCGGAATATAAATGCCGCAGTTGGATTGAGATTTGATTGCGGCATTTTTTCTTTTTATGTAAAAATAATTTCGGTTCTTAGGCCGATTTCTCAATTTTGGTTTTTAAATTATGCCTAAATCAGTTCAAAAAATTCGTAATATCGGAGTAATGGCTCACATAGATGCCGGCAAGACCACTGTGTCCGAGAGGATACTTTATTATACCGGCAAAACATACAAAATGGGTGAAGTTCACGACGGCACGGCTGTTATGGATTATCTCGAAGAAGAGCAGCAAAGGGGTATTACAATAACCAGTGCGGCGACTACCTGTCCGTGGAAGGAATGGGTTTTTAATCTTATCGACACTCCAGGCCATGTTGATTTTACAGCCGAAGTGGAGCGGTCGCTTAGAGTACTTGATGCAGCGATTGCCGTTTTTGACGGCAGCGAAGGTGTGCAGGCTCAGAGCGAGACTGTCTGGCGGCAGGGACAAAAGTATAATCTTCCGTGTATTTGTTTCATAAATAAAATGGACAAGACCGGCGCAGATTTTGAAATGAGCGTAAACAGCATTCGTGACAAGCTGCTTGCCCATCCTGTTTGTCTCCAGATACCGATTGGAGCAGATACCACATTTGTGGGGCTTATCGACCTTATTACGATGAGGGCTATTTATTACAAGGCCGAAAAACTCGGCGCAAGTTTTGAAGAACGGGATATTCCAGAAGAATTTACCGCCGATGTGGCAAGATGGCGGCACGATATGCTCGAATCTTTAGCTGAGTTTGACGAGCATTTGATGGAAAAATATGTTCACGATGAGCATATAGAAGAAGAGCTGATTCATAAGGCAGTCAGAGTTGGAATGCTTGCCGGAAAAATTAATCCGGTCTTTTGCGGTTCTGCTCTGAAGTATATCGGTGTTCAGAGGCTTTTGGATGGTGTTGGACGGTATTGTCCTTCGCCTTTAGATAAGCCCGAACTTTTTGGCCATAAACCGGGCGAGAAAGAACTTAATATTCCGATTAAGTGCGATGCAAGCAAGCCGCTGGCTGCCTTGGCGTTCAAGATTATCAACGACAAGCATGGCGACCTTTATTTTCTCAGAATTTATCAGGGTACTCTCAAGGGCAGTACCCGTGTTCTTGACGCAAATAAGGGAAAGAAAGAAAATATAACCCGCATATTCCAGATGCACGCCGGCAGCAGGGAAATCGTCGAATCCGCAAAGGCCGGCGATATTGTCGCTTGTGTCGGCCTGAAGGATATTTACACTGGTGATACAATTTGCGACACTAAACATCCTGTTGTGCTTGAGAATATTACATTCCCGGAAACCGTTATCAGTATGTCAATTGAGCCTTTCAGTACCGCAGACAGGGATAAACTTAGTGAAGGCCTGGCTGTTCTGAGAAAAGAGGATCCCACTTTCAAATGTAAATTTGATACTGAAACCGGACAGACCATTATCAGCGGTATGGGAGAGCTGCACCTTGAGGTGCTTCAGCACAGACTCATCAGGGATATGAAAATTAATGTTCGGGTCGGCAGGCCGAAAGTCGCATATCGCGAGGCCATAACATCAAAAATCCAGGCTGAAGGCAAATTTATCCGTCAGACCGGCGGAAGAGGTCAATACGGCCATGCGATTATCACTATTGAGCCATTATTTGACGAAACCGGCCATTACAGCAAGGAAACAGAGTTTGAAAATAAAATAATCGGTGGTTCGATTCCGAGAGAATATATACCTGCCATTGAAAGCGGGGTAAAACAGGCTCTGGCCAGCGGTGAATTAATGGGCTATCCAGTTGTAGGTGCTAAAGTTACGCTTCTTGACGGTTCTTTTCACCAGGTTGACTCTTCCGAGTTGGCTTTTGAGCAGGCGGGTGTTTTGGCGGTGCGGGAGGCATTGAAAAAGGCCGGCCCCATACTTCTTGAGCCGATTATGAAGATAGAAGTGATTGTGCCGGATTCTGATTACGGCTCTGTTCAGGGCAATATAATAAGTAAAAGGGGTATGATATACGATACCCGTATGCATAGTAAAATGAGGGTTCTTGACGCAAAAGTGCCGCTTGCTGAGATGTTTGGTTATTCGAGCGAATTAAGGGGTATAACCAGCGGAAGGGGCAGTTTTGTTATGGAACCAAGTACCTACGAAAAGGTGCCGGAACAAATTTCAGAAAAAATTCTTGCAGACTATTGACCTGCCCTGAAATATCTGGTATATACTCCGTTTCCGCAGCCGTAGCGAGCAGGGCAATGAGCCTTGCGTTCCGAGTTGGGCTGATAAGCATATCTATAGTATAACTACTATGGCAGCTGGAATTGCGGACGATTTGGCCGTGAAACCTATAAGACTTAAAGTGTCTTGTTTTGTATATGGGTGTTTAGCAGATGTTTTTTTGCAAAAAACCCTTTTTTCAGTATTATTATTGTTGAATTCTTGTCTTGAAAAGAGTATCCTTCGATGTTTTCGCTTCTGCAAGTTGAGCAAAAGCGGGGATAAAGATGGTGATTCGCTGAAAGTTGTACAAAAGACTTTTTAGAGAACTGAAATATGGCAGTTGAAACAGAAAAAATTCGTATCCGAATGGAAGCGTATGACCCGCGTGCTCTTGATACCAGCGCAAAGGAAATAGTTGAACAGGCCAGAAGGACCAATGCAAGGGTCAGCGGCCCTATTCCTTTGCCGACCAAGATTGAGAGATATACGGTGCTTCGCAGTCCGCATGTTGACAAAAAGAGCCGTGAGCAGTTTGAGATGCGAACGCATAAGCGGCTGATAGATATTTTTGAGGCAAATGCGCGGACGGTAGAAGCCCTTAACAGGCTCGTAGTTCCGGCCGGTGTATTTGTGAAAATAAAGGCATAAACAGACAGGTGAACATAAAGCGGGTAAGACGGCTTTATGTTTTTGTTTTTTAGGATTAAAACAAATGATGCTTCTTGGCAAAAAAGTTGGAATGACGCAGATTTATAACGACGCCGGAAAGATGGTTCCGGTAACTGTTATACAGGCTGGTCCCTGCACAGTGATGCAGGTTAAATCTATCGAAACGGATGGGTACCAGGCGATTCAGATGGGTTTTGATGATGTGAAGAAGTCTCGTCAGAAAGCCCCTGCCGTCGGACATGCGAAAAAGGCCGGTGATACACCGAAGAAATTCGTAAGGGAAATGCGTCTGACCGATGTCAAGGCTGAGTATAAGGCCGGCGATAAGATTACAGTGCAGAATTTCGCGGAAGTTAAGTTTGTAGATGTCGTCGGTATCAGTAAAGGTAAAGGTTTTGCCGGCACAATGAAGAGATACAACTTTGGCGGGTTTCCCGCCAGTCATGGTACCGAAAGAAAACACCGTGCCCCAGGCAGTATCGGCGGTCATGCGACCGATAGAGGGCATAGCGGAAAGATTAAAAAGGGAAAACGGATGAGCGGCCATATGGGCAGTGAGAGAGTTACCGTCAAGAATCACGCCCTGGTCGGCGTTGATGCGGAACAAAATCTGCTGGTAGTTAAGGGTCCGGTTCCGGGATCATGCGGTGGATATGTGATTGTAAAGCAGAGCAAGGGCAGGAAATAATAATTATGATTACTGTTGCTGTACATAATAAAGATGGTAAGGAAATCGAGAGCCTTGAGATTGACGAGGCGGTATTGGGTGGTCATGTCCGGCACGCACTGCTGAAACAGGCAATCGTGATGTATCATGCCAATAAACGACAGGGCACTGCTACGACAAAAAGCAGAGGTATGATTGAAGGCTCGACAAGAAAGATATACAAGCAAAAGGGAACAGGTAATGCCCGCGCCGGTAATATAAGAACTAATGTAAGAAGAGGCGGCGGTGTTGCCTTTGCTAAGGATATTAGGGATTTCAGGCAGGATATGCCGAAGAAGCAGAGAAAACTTGCAACCAGTTCGGCAATTTTGGCCAAACTCCAGAAAGGCAATGTAGTAGTTATTGACCAGTTGACTTTCGCCAAGCCAAGAACAAAGGATTTTGTAGCGGTACTTGGAAATCTTAAGATAGAAAGAAGTTGTCTGGTGACTGTCAATCAGGCCGATGAGAACCTTAGTATGTCGGCAAGAAATGTATCAAGGGTCTCTGTGATAAATGTAAACGACCTAAACGCGGGCGACATTTGCAATATACAGAAGATACTTTTTACCAAAGATGCGTTGCTGGCGATGGTGGACAGCAGAAAAAACCAAAAAGAAGAGTAAGCTGGTTGGCGGATACGAAAAATGGATGATCATAATATAGTTATAAAGCCTTTGATTACAGAGCAGAGTACGCATTTTGCCAATAATAAAAATGCTTATTCGTTCGAAGTTAATAACAAGGCCAACAAGATACAGATTAAAGGAGCCGTCGAAAGGCTTTACAATGTTAAAGTAAAAGAAGTCAGGACCGCCAACAGAAAAGGTAAGCCGAAGAGGCGGGGCAGGTTTATGGGAAAAAAGGCTGATTGGAAAAAGGCCGTTGTTGTACTCGATGAACAGTATCATATCGATCTGTTCTAATCGCGAAGGATAAAATTTATGGGCATTAGAATTTATAGACCAACATCAAACGGACGCAGGAATACCTCGGTGAATGACTATGCCGAGCTGACGGGCGATAAGCCTCAGAAGAGCCTTTGTGTCAGAATTAAAAAGGCCGGCGGCAAGAATAATCACGGCAAGACGACTTGCAGATTCAGAGGCGGCGGCGCAAGGCGAATTTATAGAATTATCGATTTTAAACGCAACAAAGACGGCGTTATTGCTACGGTTGAAACTGTAGAATATGATCCGAACAGAAATTGTTTCATATCTCTTGTCAGTTACGAAGACGGAGAGAAAAGGTATATACTTGCTCCGCAGGGGTTGACGGTTGGCCAGAAGATAGAAAGTGGTGCAGTAGTTGAGCCTAAGGTTGGAAACGCGATGCCGATGTCGGGAATACCTGTCGGCGTTGAGATTCACAACATTGAAATGACAGCCGGTCAGGGCGGCAAATTAGTAAGAGGTGCCGGGCTGAGTGCTCGCCTGATGGCAAAGGAAGGTGACTGGGCGACGGTTATTCTGCCAAGCGGTGAAACGAGAATGATTCGTGCCGAGTGTAGAGCGACAATCGGAGGTCTGAGTAACCCCGATTATCAGAATATTAAAATCGGAAAAGCCGGCAGAATGCGTCATATGGGTATCCGACCTCATGTAAGAGGCAAGGCTATGAACCCGGTAGCTCATCCGATGGGTGGTGGCGAAGGCAGAGCGAACGGCGGAAGGCATCCCTGTTCACCAAAAGGCTTGCTGGCCAAGGGCGGAAAAACAAGAAACCCGAGGAAGGGCAGTAATAAACGAATTATCAGAAGAAGGAAAACTAACAGGGGTCAGCAACTGGTTCTGTAACTGGATTGAATAGATAGAGGTAATAATGTCAAGATCGCTAAAAAAAGGTCCGTTTGTCGACGAAAAGCTTTTGCAGAAAGTGCTCAAGCAGCGCGATATAGGAATAAAAGACCCTGTTAAAACATGGTCGAGACGCAGTACCATCGTTCCTGAGTTTGTAGGTTTTACCTTTATGGTTCACAACGGAAAAATGTTTCATAAGGTTTTTGTTACCGAGGAAATGGTTGGCCATAAACTCGGCGAGTTTTCAGTAACGCGTACCTTTAGAGG
>JAQTQF010000104.1 GCA_028712345.1 Phycisphaerae bacterium
GGCTATCGGTTAGCCGCAAAGTTTGAAAATAAACAGAAATATCCAGGAATAGAACAGGAGAAGTAAAATGAGTGAAGATAGTAAAATGATAACCGAAATTTTCGGGTCTAAGGTATTTAACGATTCAGTTATGCGCCAGCGGCTGCCGAAGGATGTTTACAAATCCGTGAAAAAGGCTATAGATGGCCGTCAGTCGCTTGCTCCGGTTTTGGCCGGTGTAATCGCCAATGCGATGAAGGACTGGGCAATCGAGAACGGCGCCACACACTTTTGTCACTGGTTCCAGCCGATGACGGGGCTTACGGCGGAAAAGCATGATTCTTTTATTTCGCCCACATCTGACGGAAAGGTGATAATGGAGTTCAGCGGAAAAGAGCTTTGTCAGGGAGAACCTGACGCCTCGTCTTTTCCATCCGGCGGATTGAGAGCAACCTTCGAGGCTCGCGGCTATACTGCGTGGGATTGTACTTCGCCTGTCTTCATCAAAGAAGACGGGAAAAATATCGTCCTCTATATTCCCAGTGCGTTTTGTTCTTATACAGGTCTGGCTCTTGATAAAAAGACACCGTTATTGCGGTCGATGGATGCTTTGGACAGACAGGCTGTTCGGGTACTTTCAGCTCTCGGCAATAAGACCTCCCAGCATGTAACCGCTACACTCGGCCCAGAACAGGAGTATTTCCTTATCGACCGGTCCTTCTATGAGAGGCGGCTCGACCTTATTCTGACGGGCAGAACGCTTTTTGGAGCTGCCTCACCAAGGGGACAGGAAATGGAAGACCATTATTTCGGGACTATTCACGAGCGGGTCGCTTCCTTTATGCACGAGGTCAATGTTGAGCTTTGGAAGCTCGGCGTTTCAGCAAAAACACAGCACAATGAAGTAGCGCCAAGTCAGTATGAACTGGCTCCGGTATTTACTACCGTCAATGTCGCTACCGACCATAATCATTTGGTTATGGAAACGCTGCAAAAAGTAGCGAATCGTCATAACTTCGTATGCCTGCTGCATGAAAAACCGTTTGCAGGCATCAATGGCTCCGGCAAACACAATAACTGGAGTATGGTAACCGATGACGGTATCAATCTTCTTGAGCCGGGCAGTACGCCTCACGACAATATGGTATTTTTGGTAATGCTCTGTGCCGTCGTCCGTGCGGTTGATAAATACGCAAAACTGCTGCGGGGAAGCGTAGCCAACACCGGAAACGAGCATCGCCTCGGAGCCAATGAAGCTCCGCCCGCCATAGTTTCGGTATTCTTAGGCGAACAATTGACCGATATTTTCAATCAGCTCGCCAAAGGCGGCGCAACATCGTCCAAACAGGGCGGCGAACTCAAGCTGGGCGTTTCCACTTTGCCGCCGCTGCCTAAAGACTGTACCGACCGTAATCGGACTTCCCCGTTCGCCTTTACCGGCAATAAGTTTGAGTTTCGTATGGTCGGCTCTACCCAGTCGACGGCAGGCCCGATGTTTGTGCTTAATACCATTGTTGCGGATATTTTAGCTGAGATCGCCGATGAGCTTGAAAAAGCCAAAGATGTTAAAAGCAGCGCACAAAAGATTCTGCAAAAAATAGCAAATGAGCATCAACGGATAATCTTCAACGGAGATAACTATACCGACAAGTGGGTTGCGGAAGCCGAAAAACGAAAACTGCCGAATATTCGCTCGACTGTTGATTCGCTGGCTACTATAATGGACGAGGAAAATGTCGATGTTTTCGACAGACAAAAAGTTCTGAGCAAGGTTGAATTGGAGGCTCGAACCGAGATTTTACTTGAAACCTACGGCAGGCAGATAAATATTGAGGCCAGGACAATGCTGAGTATCGCTGCCAGGCAGATTATGCCCGCCGTTGTCAGATACTCCAGGTGTTTGGCCGATACGGTTAATGCCCTAAAAACTGCGGGTATTGACGCTAAGGTACAGGAGTCTATGCTTGAAAAAATATCCGGGTTGACTGATTCTGCAGACAAAGCCCTTAAAGACCTCGAAACAAGTATTGAAAAATACGCAAATACGGGAGATGCTTCGGGCAAAGCTGAATTGTGCAGAGACCTGATAGTCCCTGCTATGTGTGAATTGAGAAAGTTTGTCGACAAGCTTGAAATGAATATTGAAGCCGATGTTTGGCCATTGCCGACATACGCTGAAATGTTGTTTTTGAAGTAAGATATTATTGAACGGGAAAAGCGGTGGTTTTTAAGCCAAAAGACAATGGCCTGTATGAGCTGCGCCGTGAACACGACGGCTGCGGTATCGGTGCAGTCGTAAATATCAACGGCCGGCGGGACCACTCTATCATCGAACAAGGCAAGCAGGTATTAATAAACCTGCATCATCGCGGAGCAGCCGGCGCCGATGAGGTTACCGGTGACGGAGCAGGTATTCTGTTTCAGATTCCAGATGAGTTTTTAAAAGCGGATTGTGAAAAATTGGGATTTTCTCTGCCAACAGCGTCTAAATACGGCGTTGGAATGATTTTCGGCCCGCAAAATAAGGAACTTGGCGACAAATGCGACCGGATACTGGCCGATTCCATACAGTTTTATGGAATGAAAGTACTTGGCTGGCGAGATGTACCGGTTTCAAACAAATGCCTCGGCAAAATCGCTCTTGAGTCTGAGCCGACTATAAAACAGATATTTATAGATGGTTCAGGGCTCCAGGGCGAGACGCTGGAGCAAAAATTATACCTGGCTCGCAAGCGAGCGGAAAAACTTGTAAGAAAGAATTTCGGCCAGGGAGGCGATGATTTTTATGTGGCTTCACTGTCCTGCAGAACCATTTGCTACAAGGGAATGTTTATGGCTTGGCAGCTTTTTGCCTATTATCCCGACCTTGCCGACGAACGACTCAAATCCGCTCTTGCGATAGTACACCAGCGGTACAGCACAAATACTTTTCCAAGCTGGCAGCTTGCCCAGCCGTTTCGGAGTATTGCTCATAACGGAGAAATAAATACGCTAAGCGGCAATCGCAACTGGATGCAGGCTCGTCAGGTAAAAATGTCCAGCAGCGCATTCGGCGACGATATAAGCGATTTGTTTCCTGTTCTTATCCCCGGAGCAAGCGACTCGGCGTGTTTTGATAATGTCCTTGAGCTGCTGGTTCGCTGCGGACGGAGTCTGCCGCACTCTGTAATGATGATGATTCCCGAAGCTTTCGGCTCAACTTACCATATCAGTACGGACAAACGCGCTTTTTACGAATATCATTCATCTATAATGGAGCCGTGGGACGGACCGGCGGCGATGGTATTTACCGACGGCAGAATTGTCGGCGGAACGCTTGACCGCAACGGCCTTAGGCCATGCCGATGGCTTGAGACGACAGACGGTTTGGTCGTAATGGCCAGCGAAGCCGGCGTTGTTGAATTTCCGCCCGAAAAAATCCGCAGAAAGGGGCGGCTTCAGCCGGGACATATGTTCCTCGTTGATACCGCCGAAGGTCGAATAATTTCAGATAATGAAATAAAAAGCAAAATCGCCCGGCGAAAACCCTATCGCAGGTGGCTGGACGAAAACAAAATCGAACTTCGCGGTTTGTTTGACGCTCCTAAACTGGTACATACCGACTCGGCCACACTGGCCCACAGGCTGCGATTGTTCGGCTATACTCGTGAAGAGTTAAAAATGATTCTGCTGCCGATGGCCTTAAACGCCCAGGAGCCGGTTGGTTCGATGGGAAACGATGCGCCCCTGGCGGTGCTTTCCGACAAGCCGAAATTATTGTTCAATTATTTCAAACAGCTCTTTGCACAGGTAACGAATCCCCCGATAGACCCTCTTCGCGAGGGGCTGGTTATGAGCCTGATGAATTTTGTAGGCAAAAAGCTGAATATCCTTGAAGAAACACCTGAGCATTGCCGGCAGCTAAAATTGCCGCATCCGATATTGACCAACGAAGATATTGAACGGCTGATTACGGCAAAAAGGCAGGATATTAAGGCTGTCAGGATTTCGGCAGTATTCGATACCAATGTTCCCAACGCCGCCGCAAGTCTGACTGACGCACTGGGAGGGCTGGTTGATTCCGCTCAGCAGGCTATTAAGAAAGGCGCTTCGCTGATAATAATTTCCGACCGGGCGGTTTCAAAGACAAATGCGCCGATTCCATCACTCCTGGCGACAAGCGCCGTTCACCACGGGCTGCTTAATCGCGGTCTTCGCGGCGAAGTAGGTTTGATTGTTGAAAGCGCCGAACCGCGAGAGGTAATGCACTTCTGCCTTTTATGCGGATTTGGCGCCAATGGGATAAATCCTTATCTGGCGTTTGAAACTCTCGACTATCTCCAGCAGGAAGGCGAACTTCCCGCAAACACGGAATCTTCACAGATAGCCGATAACTATATTGCTGCGGTTAAAAAAGGTATTTTAAAAACAATAAGCAAAATGGGCATATCGACGCTGCGCAGCTATACCGGCGCTCAGCTTTTCGAGGCTATCGGCCTGAACTGTTCTCTTGTTGATGAATATTTTACCGGAACAAGTTCCCGCATCGGCGGAATAGGTCTGGCCGAGATTTGTAAAGAGATTCTTTTACGGCATAAGGCCGCCTTTGAGCAGCACCCGGCAGGGGCGCTCGATTTGGAATTTGGCGGTGAATATCATTTCAGACATAACGGCGAAGAGCATCTCTGGAATCCTGTAACAATAGCCAAACTGCAGGAAGCAGTCAAAAACGCAGACGGCCGGGCATATAGCGATTATGCCGAAGCGGTAAATCAGCAGGCTCGAAAACTGTACACTTTACGCGGACTGTTTGAATTTGCCGAAAGTCAGGCGATTCCGATTGAAGATGTTGAGTCCGCTTCTGAAATAGTTAAACGATTTTGTACCGGTGCGATGAGCCACGGCTCAATCAGCAAAGAGGCGCACGAATGTATGGCTGTCGCTATGAACCGTATAGGCGGAATGAGCAATACCGGCGAAGGCGGCGAAGACGCCGGCCGCTATATACCGGAAGCCAACGGCGATTCTAAAAATTGCGCCATCAAACAGGTTGCCAGCGCAAGATTCGGGGTTACGATTAATTATCTTGCACACGCAAAGGAACTTCAGATAAAAATAGCCCAGGGCGCAAAGCCGGGCGAAGGCGGCCAATTGCCCGGACACAAGGTAACCGAAGAAATAGCAAAATTGAGATACTCAACGCCGGGTGTAACGCTTATATCGCCTCCGCCTCATCACGATATATATTCGATTGAGGATTTGGCGCAGTTAATATACGACCTTAAGTGCAGCAACCCCGGCGTAAAAGTTTCAGTCAAATTAGTTGCTGAAGTCGGAGTAGGAACTATTGCCGCCGGTGTCGCCAAAGGCAATGCCGATGAGGTTCTTATCAGCGGTCACGACGGCGGTACAGGCGCAAGTCCGCTTTCATCAATCAAACATACCGGCTGTCCATGGGAGCTGGGGCTGGCCGAAACCCAGCAGGTTTTGGTAATGAATAACCTGCGCAGCCGAATAAGAGTTCAGACTGACGGCCAGCTCAAGACCGGCAGAGATGTCGTTATCGCGGCTTTGCTCGGCGCCGAACAATTCGGTTTCGGCACAGCCGCTCTGGTAACGCTCGGCTGCACATTGCTGCGGAAATGTCACGAGGGAGCTTGTCCTTTTGGGATTGGCACGCAAGACCCTGAATTGCGCAAGCGATTCGCAGGCAAGCCGGAGTATATCGAAAGATTTATGTATTTCGTGGCTGAGGAAGTACGGCAGATTATGTCGAAGCTCGGCTTTAGAAAATTTGAGGATATGATCGGCAGGGTTGACAAATTGCATACCGGCAAAGCAATCGACCACTGGAAGGCAGAGGGTCTGGATTTTTCAGCCATTTTCCATCAGCCGGATGTTTCGGACGGCAGAGCGGTAAGACTTACTACTTCACAGGCCGAGAAACTCGGCGACCATCTCGATTGGCAGATACTGGAAAAGGCCGCCACTGCAATTGAACAGCAGAAGCAGACCGTTATACAAATGCCGATTCGCAATACGAATCGGACTGTCGGGGCAATTTTGAGCAATCGAATAATAAATAAATACGGTGAAAAGGGATTGCCTGATGATACTTTGCAAATTGTTCTGGAAGGTTCCGCCGGCCAGAGCTTCGGAGCATTTTTGGCGCCGGGCGTAACCCTGAAATTGATTGGTGAAAGTAATGATTATCTCGGCAAGAGCCTTTCTGGTGGGCGAATCATCGTCAAAACTCCGGAGGGTTCGTCGTTTATGAGCCACGAAAATATTATTGTAGGCAATACGGTGCTCTACGGCGCCACATCGGGAGAAGTTTTCATAAATGGAATGGCCGGCGAGCGGTTCTGCGTGAGAAACAGCGGAGTAACTGCCGTAGTCGAAGGACTTGGCGACCACGGATGCGAGTATATGACCGGCGGATTGGTCGTAGTGCTCGGAAAAACCGGATGCAATTTCGCAGCGGGAATGAGCGGAGGTCTTGCTTATATACTCGATGAGGCGCAGTTATTTGATACGATGTGCAATCTTGATATGGTCGAACTCGAAAATGTATGGAAGCAGGAAGACAGGGATATTCTGCATAACTTAATTCAGCAGCACCTCAATCGCACCGGCAGCGCACGGGCGAAATATATATTGGACGCCTGGCCCGATATGGTCGGCAAATTCGTCAAGGTCGTGCCGATAGACTAC
>JAQTQF010000105.1 GCA_028712345.1 Phycisphaerae bacterium
CAGAGTGCAACGGCTACTGAGGCATTGGCATCTGCCTTGGCTGACAAACTTGGCAAGACAGAACGTCTGTGTCTGCATTGTGTACAGCCACACCCTGAGTTTGGTCGAAAATTGCCTGATCATGACGTAATTTACTTTACCTGCCCGTCCGGTGTCAGGGCATATTGGGAAAAGTATGGTCAAACGGCTTTTGAAAAAGAGGTTTGGTGTATAGGCGAAGTAACTATGAACCAACTAAATGAATATGGAATAACAGCAAAGGTAGTACAGCCTTATGTTTCCTAAAACAAGAATGCGAAGAAACAGATTAACCGAAGGTCGCAGACGGCTGACTTGTCGGATAACTCTAACTACCGACGATTTGATTCTGCCTTTATTTCTTGTGGAAGGTAATGGCAGAAAAGAGTCGATAGAATCAATGCCTGGAGTTTGCAGGATAAGCGTAGATTTGCTGGAAAAAGAACTGGAGGGTTTAAAAATCCCTGCTGTTTTACTTTTTGCCGTACCTGAGACATGCAAAAAAGATAATAAAGGCGAAGCTGCTCTCGATTCTGCCGGAATTGTGCCGCCTGCTATACGACAGATAAAGCAAATCAAACCTGAGCTTGTTGTAATTACTGATGTTTGTTTGTGCTCCTATACAACGCATGGTCATTGCGGCATAATTGATGAAAAAGGCCGAATAGACAATGATGCTTCTGTAGGGATTCTTGCTGCGATAGCAAAGGTTCATGCTCAGGCTGGTGCGGATATTGTCGCACCATCCGCAATGATGGACGGCCAGGTTAAAGCAATCCGAGACTGTCTTGATAAAAATGGCTTCATTGATACCGCTATTATGTCTTATGCTGCGAAATTCGCATCTTCATTTTACGGTCCATTTAGAGACGCAGCAAAATCTACTCCAGAATTTGGGGACAGAAAATCCTATCAATTGCCTCCTGTTAATCGCAGAGAGGCCATTAGAGATGCCCTGTTAGATGAAGCAGAAGGTGCTGATTGGCTAATGGTCAAGCCAGGGCTTCCGTATATGGATATTCTGAACGATTTGCGGCAAAGGACGCTTTTGCCTATAGCGGCTTATCATGTAAGCGGTGAATACATAATGATAAAACACGCTGCCAAAGCTGGCTCAATTGATGAAAAAGATGTTGTTATCGAGTCTATGACAGCTTTGAAAAGGGCAGGTGCCGATGCAATTATTACCTATTATGCCAGGGAACTTTCTGAATGGCTTTGTCGCTGAGCAAAAAAAAATATACAAAAGCCTGCCGTTCAATAGTCGGCGGTGTGAATAGTCCGGTCCGGGCTTTCACAGCTGTTGGAACTGAGCCACTTGTTATTGAGAAAGCAAAAGGGGCATATTTATATGATGTCGATAGCAACAGGTATATTGACTATATAACGTCCTGGGGAGCTCTTATTCTCGGTCACGCACGATCGGTTATAACTAAATCGATAAACAAGGCAACTGTTAATGGTACAAGTTATGGTTTGTCATCTGAACCGGAATACGAACTTGCCGAGCTTATCAAAAAAGCCTTCCCCTCAATTGAGCTTCTGAGACTGGTTAACTCCGGCACTGAAGCTACAATGAGTACTGTAAGATTAGCCAGGGGTTATACGGGCAGGAATAAAATTATCAAGTTTGAAGGGTGCTATCATGGACATAGCGACAGCCTGTTGGTAAAAGCTGGCTCCGGAGTCGCTACATTTTCTGTGCCGGGTACCGCTGGTGTTCCGGCTTCTATAGCTGCAGAAACTCTCATAGCGTCATATAACGATATCGAAACAGTCCGCTTGCTGGTCAAGAAATATGGCAAAGATATCGCCTGCATAATTGTTGAGCCAATAGCTGCGAATATGGGTGTCATACCTCCCAAGAAAGGATTCCTTCAGGAACTCCGTAACATCGCTGACCAAATAAAAGCTGTACTCATTTTTGATGAGGTCATTTCTGGATTTCGGGTTGCTTTAGGAGGTGCTCAGAAACTTTATAATATAAAACCTGATCTAACAATGCTTGGTAAGATAGTAGGTGGTGGTTTGCCTGTAGGTGTATTCGGTGGCAAGCGGGAAATCATGGAGTATCTGACGCCGCTGGGGCCTGTTTATCAAGCAGGGACCCTTTCCGGCAATCCAGTAGTTGCATCTGCCGGTGTTGCTGTTTTAAAGTATCTTATTCAAAATAAACCATATAGCAAACTTAATAAGAGAACCTGTGAGCTTATTGCCGGTTTCAGAGAAGTGTTTCAGAGAGCTAATATCGATGTTCAGATTAACCAGATTGGCTCAATGTTTACTGTTTTTTTCTCTAAGGATACTGTCACCGACTATGTCACAGCCAGCCAGTCTGACACATTGAAGTATGCGGTATTTTTTAAACATATGCTAAAATCAGGTGTATTACTGCCGCCATCACAATTTGAAACAGCCTTTTTATCTATCGCCCATGCCGATCATGACATTCAAAAGACCCTCGAAGCAGTTGAGGCATTTACGAGATGACTCACCAATTACAAGTCAAATTATTGCCCCCAACTTTTTCACCATGGCAGCCTAAGAATGAGCCCGCCAAACAAATCGCAGTACTAATGAGCGGCGGGGTCGATAGCAGTGTTACAGCATATCTGCTTAAAGAACAGGGCTGGGATGTGCTGGGTATCACAATGAAAATCCCTGTCGCCTGTAACACAGGTAAACGCGGCTGCTGTGGTGCCGATGCTGCTTTTGTTTGCAATAAGTTGAATATACCTCATTATTTTGTAGATGTTACCCAAGCCTTTGAAGAGCTTATAATAAAACCCTTCCGCCAATCCTATGCAGAAGGCCGTACTCCCAACCCTTGTGTTGACTGCAATACTTCTCTGAAGTTTTCGCTTGTTTGGGATTTTTTAGAAGAAACTTTTGACATTAAGCATCTTGCTACAGGTCATTATGGAAAAATCACCAAAACTAACAGCAGAGCATACCTTGGCCGAGCAGAAGACAAAACCAAAGATCAAAGCTATTTTCTATACGGCATCGCTTCTGAGAAACTGGCGAAACTTGTTTTGCCTCTGGGTGAATTGACAAAAGAAAAAGTCCGTTCACTTGCAGCCGAGTTGAATTTGACAGTTGCCGAAAAACCGGAAAGCATGGAATTATGTTTCGCTGGTGAAGGAAATTATCGAGAAGCCTTAACAGATGCCCAGACCAACCAGGCCGGAGACATAACAGATATGCATAGCAAAAAAATAGGTACACATAAGGGTATTGCCAATTATACACTTGGTCAAAGAAGAGGTGTTGGATTTGCCGGCGGTGTGCCGCTGTATGTGGGTAAAATAGATGCTCTGACAAACACCATTGCACTCGGTACCAGAGAAGAGGTGGGCTGTCACACTATTAAGGCAAATCAGATCAATACCCTCATACCCGAAGAGCTTGTTGCCGGCCGCCAACTATTCGCCAAAATTCGTTCTTATGGCGAGCCTCGGGGCTGTAAGCTTATTAATGTAACAGAAACTGATATAACCGTCCGGTTCGATCAGCCACAATTCGCACCCTGCCCCGGCCAGAAGCTTGTGCTGTATAACAGCGACGACAACATCATCGCCGGTGGCACAATATCAGCTGAAGCCAAGGATTCCGCATAAATTGCGAAAATACGGGAAATTTTCTTGAACAATTATACCCCTATGGGGTATAATAAAAAGAAAAGTACAAAAGGGGCAAAAAATGAAAAAGAATCCTGATCATGCTGACAATCTGGTAGCATTAAGGCGAATTGAGGGACAGGTTCGCGGTATTCAAAGGATGATCGAAGATCGTAAATACTGCATCGATATTTTAACTCAGACACACGCAATCAAAGGTGCTCTTTCCAGGATAGAAGAAAAGATATTGGAAAAACACTTTCAGCATTGTGTAACTGATGCTGTAAAGGGAGCATCTGAAAAAGAGAAACAGCAAAAGCTGGATGAAATTCTCAAACTGATACATCGAACACGAAAAGGGTAATATTGGGGCATGGCGTACCATCCCCTGATTAGTTGAAATAAGAACAAAAAAATTTAATTAGGAGAACAAAAAATGAGCAAAGCAAGATTAGTAGCAATCGTTAGCGTTATTGGTATGGCCGCAATAGCTGTAATGACCATTCCGATTGCTAAGGCCAGTTCATGCGGCATGAACCATAAGCAAAAGCCCGAGATGGATATGAAGAATCCCATTAAGGCTGAAACATTAAGTCTTGAGAAGATTCATTCCGAACATCTGCCTATGATATCACAGTCTATAGACAAGACAATTGAGGCTATTGAGGCAGGTAATAAAGAAACTGCATTGGCGGAACTGCATAAAGCCCAGGAAATACTTGCTTTGGTTAAGGATGGTATAGGTAAACATGTAAAACCTAAGTTCGCTAATATTCGTTGTCCTATTATGGGATCACCAATCAATCCGGATAAGGTTGCCGAGAACCTGATACGCGATTACAATGGTGAAAAAATAGCATTCTGTTGCGGGGGGTGCCCCGGGCAATGGGACAAACTTACCGATTCTGAAAAAGATGCCAAGCTGGCCAAAGTCAAACCGGAACCAATAGAAAAACATTCTGAACACAAACACTGAGCTGTTGGATGAAGAGTGTTTATAATTCTTTAGATGGCTGGGTAAGTCCTATATTTCGCCTATTAGCTCTGTATTTATGAATGAAAAAGCCGATAATGACCGATAATTACAATGGGTGAGTGATATATTTCGTTGTATTTTGCGGTTAAATCGACTTGTTCTGTATAAGGTGCAATAAATGAAGAAAATTAAGACAATAGCAATAATAGGGATATTTTCAGTCTTGTTTGTTTCGGGTTGTGCCTCTGAGAATAGTCAGACAGATTCAGGCAATTACGATTGGAACAAATTCGATGCCAACAACAGCCGTCTGACAGCAGCATCTGTTTCTGAATCACTGCGTCTGCCGGAACTAACTGAAAATTCCGGTCTTCCGGATTATCTTGCCTATGCGGCATTAAATAATCCAGGCCTTGAAGCAGCATTTAATAGATGGAAAGCCGCCCTTGACCGCGTTCCACAGGTTAAAGCATTGCCGGACCCTCGGTTTACTTACAGGTATTTTATCGAAGAAGTTGAGACCAGAGTTGGACCACAACGACAGGGTTTTGAAATATCTCAGCTTTTTCCATGGTTTGGCAAACTTGAACTTCGTGGCGATATTGCCGGTCAGGCTGCTAATGCAGCCAGACAAAGATATGAGGCAGCCAAACTCAAGCTTTTTTTTGAGGTCAAGGACGCTTATTACGAATACTACTATCTGACTAAAAGTATCGCTATCACGAAAGAAAATATTGACCTGGTTAGGCATCTTGAGAGTGTTGCCCAAAGCCGCTATAAAGCCGCTGCCGGGACGCATCCGGATGTTATTCGTGCTCAGGTTGAGATGGGCAAACTCGAGGATCGTTATAGAACACAGCTCGATTTACAGCAGCCCATTGTCGCCCGGCTTAATGCAGCCCTGAATCGTCCGGTTGATGCTAATATTCCATGGCCAACAGAGATTCAATTTAATGATATCGCAATCATTGACCAGGAATTACTTGCAAGACTTGTTGTTGAAAATCCGGAACTCAAGGCACTCGATTTCGAAATAACGCAAAATAAAAAGAATATCGAGTTGGCCAAGAAAGAATATTACCCTGATTTTACTCTTGGGCTGGGTATTATCGATACCGGCGATGCGATTGCTGGTAATCCGCGGGATAACGGTAAGGACCCTGTTATTGCAATGGTATCCGTCAATATACCTCTTTGGCATGAAAAATATTCTGCCGGTGTACGCGAAGCCCGAAGCCGATATTTGGCCGCGAGAGGTGAACGTACAGAAAAAATCAACTCTCTTAGCTCAACACTTAAAATGGCATTATATCGTTTCAGAGATGCCGAGCGAAAAATTGATTTGTACCGGGATGCACTCCTGCCAAAAGCCGAGGAATCTTTGAAGGTAACGGAATCAGGTTTCCGGACAGCTACAGCAACATTTACCGATCTTATCGATGCTCAGCGGATATTGCTGGAATTTGCTCTTTCTTATGAACGGGCATTGGCGGATAGGTCGCAGTCTCTTGCTAAACTCGAAATGCTGGTTGGTCAGCAAATCTCACGAAAAGAGAACGAAACTGGTGAACCAGATGCTATTGATGATGGGCCGGATAAAGAAAACCTGAGACCAGAACAGAAATAAAAAGGATACTGAATATGAAAGCTTTTATAGAAAAACTTCTGGCATTTTTTAAAAAACTCGGCATTAAACCTAAGATGCTAATACCCTTAATTATCATACTCGTGGTTGGCATTTGGATTGGCAAGTCTATCGGGCCGGAAAAGTCTAAAACAGGGCAGGCTGCTACTGTAACCGAAGCCAAGCCTCAGATATGGACATGCTCGATGCATCCGCAAATAAAGTTGCCCAAACCTGGGCTATGCCCAATATGTAACATGGAGCTTATACCGCTTTCTACAGATGAAACAGAAATGGTTTCAAGTATGAGGCAGCTTACTGTCAGCGAAAATGCAAAAGAGCTGATGGATATTGAAGTCGCTCCCGTCGAACGCAAATTCGTCAGTACCGCTATACGGATGACAGGTAAGGTGGATTATGACGAAACC
>JAQTQF010000106.1 GCA_028712345.1 Phycisphaerae bacterium
GATTTTGAGATATTTTCTGAACGAACTGGACGGAATCGATACCACATCAGATTTACAGTGCATCGCCACGATTAGCAGCGGGCTTGACAGCCTGAATTTGGGCAGTATAACTTTTGCGCCAACTAGCACAGGAATAGATTTCTTTCCTGTAACAATCGATTCGGCGCAAAATCAAAGTTTTATCGCATCTCTCATACCAGACGGCAACAACAATATCGTCAGACTATCCGTTACAGGCTTTTGCGGAAATTTCAGCAAGACTATTACCGTTGATTTCAACGAGGTTCCTAACATTGTAATCTCCACACCAGAAGTATTTTCAGTTTTCGATTATGGCGTAGCAACCAGAGGCTCTCTGCAAATGTCGGGACAATCGGAAGTGGCTGATGTCAATCTTGCCGTTTCGTACAATGTTTATATCGACGGCGGCCTTTCAGGGGATTCCTTTTCAATTACAAACCAGGCTTCCGTTGCCGGAAATGTATATATTGCCGACCCGTACGCCACCGTTTCAGTAGGTAGTAAAGCTGTTATCGCCGGTGATACCGGCGACGCTGCCCTTGACCATATTATAATCGATGCCCCACAAGTACAATTCCCAGTCCCAAATCCGTCATTCTTTGAAAGCTACGCGACAGGCCCCGTACTTACCTCACAGGAGCAGGTCAACATCTACTCACTGTCAAATCCTTTGAGCAATGCAATAATCGCGGCAAACACCAACCCCACATTTGCAAGCGATATTGCAGTCAACGGCATACTCTTCATCGAGCAGCCGAATATCGTAACTTTCTCAGGGCAGGCAACGGTAACGGGAATTATCGTAGGCGATGGTTTTGTCGGTCCAAGTACCGAAGACAACAAACTCGTTTTCTCCGGACAGGTACAGTGTTTTGATGTATCCCAACTTACCGGTGCCGAATTTGATGACATCAAGCAGCAGACAGGGACTTTCATTTTGGCACCGGGGTTCAGTACTTCTTTCTCTGGACAGACACAGGTAAGCAACGGCGTTATCGCCGCAAGCGGAATTCAATTCACCGGCCAGGCAGGCGGTACGGTTAACGGTACAATAATAAACTATTCCAGCACCCAGTCGGTAGAACTGAGCGGTCAAAGCAGTCTGTTCTTCAATCACACCTCTGAGCAGGTCATCCCGGCAGGATTTTTACCACCAATCGAGGAGCCCGAAGCTCTGAGACTCGTTTATATGCCGTACACTTACAGTGAGCCGACAGTACAATAGTTAGCCGCAATTCTGACTTTTTACCCCGTCTTTTGCGAATTTTAAATCTTGCAATTCCAGCAAATTGATTATAATACCGGTGTAAATTTTCCCCTAATATGCCGATACTATGAAATCTACTGATAAATCAAATAACCATAATGGTAATGCCAAAGAGCAGGAGTTGCTCCATCGCTATGTCGCCGGCGACAGAGATGCCTTCAAAGAAATTGTAACTCGTTATAAAAACCAGCTTTACGCATTTTTAAGAAGATTTCTAAACAACCAACATCTCATAGAAGAAGTCTTTCAAGACACTTTTCTCCAATTATACCAAAGCAGGAAGACATTCGAAAAGGACAGACCCCTGCGACCATGGCTGTTTACCATAGCCGCAAATAAAGCAAGAGATGCACTAAGAAAACAGCAAAGGCACGAAACCGTCTCAATAGCCGCAATGGCAGAACCTTCAGACCTGAGCGTTGACGATGTCTTAAATTCTATAAAGTCTTATGAAACAACCCCTTATGATGAAGCAGAGAAAGCCGAGCGGCAGGAAAGAGTTCGCCAGATTGTATTCGAAATGCCTGAAAATCTTCGCGAAATTCTCATTTTGGCCTATTTTGAACAATTTTCTTACAAACAAATGGCTGACATCTTAAGTATACCAATAGGGACGGTGAAAAGCAGGCTCCACACAGCTATAGTGTTTTTTACCAAGAAATGGAAATCAATGAGTGGTGACGGGAATATTTGATGGATACACTCTCACGAGAACAGCGAGATGTGCTGCTCGATTATTATTTTGAATGTGCTGGCCAACAAGAGACTCAGACCGCTCAGAAACTTTTGGCGCATAATCGGGGCGCGGTAGAATTTTATGAGAAACTGCACCATTCCCTGTCCCCTCTCGACCATCTCGATCATCATACTGATATAGATTGCCCTGATACTCTTGTCGAAAAAACACTGGAACGAGTTTATTCTCACGACCATAATCACACTACTGAAACTGCTAATGTCGCGGGGCTCGAAAAACTTCTTAAGGCCGAAAGCGAAAAAGTAGTAACGAAACAACCAAGCTTCTGGAGACACTTTGTCGAATCCGCCGCCATCGCTGCAGGCGTCTTCGCATTCTTCAGTATTTTCGTGCCGGTATCGAGACATTTGAGAGCCGGCAGTTGGCAGACTGCCTGCCAGGCAAACTTGGCGAAAATTTCGCAGGGTTTTACACAGTATGCCAGCGATAATCGGGGTTATCTGCCAGCACTTACCACCAAAGCAGGCGCTCCGTGGTGGAAGGTGGGCTCGACCAGCCAGGAAAATCAATCCAACACCAGACATCTATGGCTGCTTGTTCGCAACGGTTATCTCGGCCCCGATGTGTTTATATGTCCCGGCAGCGGTAACACAAAAACCCTCAAACTCGACAATGTACAAATTGCTGCCCTTGCGGATTTTCCCGGCAAAAAACATATATCTTATAGCTTCAAACTTATTTGCGATGCGAATAAAGCCGCTATGCCGAGGACCGCAACACCGCTTATGTCCGATGCCAATCCTATTTTTCAGGCCTGTTTTAAAAATTGCGATAGTCTTTCGAGAAGTGAATTCGACCCCGTAACGCTCAGCGAAAAACTTCTTAACGCAACAAGTCATAACCATTTCCGTAAAGGCCAGAACATCCTGTTCAGTGACGGCAATATTAAATTCACCAACCAGAGAATATTCGGCCAGAATGACGATATTTTTACCGTCCGAGACACGCATACCTACCGCGGAACGGAAAAACCAACTTGCGAAACGGATGTTTTCTTGGTGCCGTAACAAAAATTAAAGCCCCCGATACGAAAACGAGGGCTTATGGATTTTACGGATTCTCACTCCCCTATAGATTAATTCCGCAGGAATGATACCAGCGGGTATAATTACTTGCATATCGAAATATCTGTCCGCCATAGGCGGATTTATACAAGCTTCGCTTACCCGCAAACAACAAACACAATTATTTAGTGCCGTCGGTATAATTCATTATTTATTTTTCTTTTTTCTTTGCCGGGGCAGATTTTTTAGCAGCCTTAACGGGTTTTTTTGCCTTCGCATCTTCGACTTTTTTGGCAGGCTCAGCCTTTTTAGCCGTTTTCTTTGCCGGCTTCGACTCTTTTCCTGCTTCTTTCGGTGATACTTCGGTAATTTTTGCCGATTCGAGAATCTTGTCGATACACTTTATTTCCCGAATTTCAAGAGCAACCTGAGTCAGCGAACCGTCACGAGACATCTGCTCTCTGAGTTTTTCAGGACGAGTCTGTCTGTACATAGCGGCCTGTGCGATGTAGCCGTTGATTTCTTCTTCGCTTGTCTGGATGTCGAGTTTTTTGGCAATCGCATCCATAATGAAAAAGCTCTTGAGCTGTTCTTTTGCCTGCTCTTCACTCGCAGCCCGAAGCTGCTCCATCTGGCTGGCAATATCTTCGGCCTTGAGACCCTGCATAAGAAGTCTTGTGTATTGCCTCTGCAAAAGCTGCTGCGACTGGTCGCCGACGATGTTTGCAGGCAGTTCAAAATCAACTTTGCTGAGCAGATATTCGCGAACCGACTCCCTCATCGCTTCGGTCTGCTGCTTTTCGATATTCGCTTCGTTTCTCTGGCGAATCATCTCTACAAGACCAGCTTTGTCTGTCGTGCCAAATCTCTTGAAGAAACTTTCGTTCAGCTCGGCAGGTTCGAGCCGTTTTATGTCATTGATTTTAATCTCAACGCCGACCTTCTTGTTACGATATTTTTCATCGAAAAACGATGAAGGAACTTCGGTGCTTGTTGTTTTTACATCACCAACCTTCGCACCGACCAGAAGTTTGTCGAGTTTTTCCACCGGCACTTTGCCGACAAAAGCACGCGGGCGAGCATAGACTTCAGTGTTCTCGATTTTTTCCTGTTCGCCATCTTCGGGCTTGAGAACGACATCAGCAATAATCTGGTCATCGGCTTCAATCTTGCCATCCTTAGGCTTCCATACTCCGAGTCTCTTTCTAATCTCGGCTATTTCACCTTCGACAGATTCGTCGGTAACTTTGAGCTTTGGTTTTTCAGCGGGAATATTTTCAAGGCTCGGCAGTTCAAATTCCGGACGGACTTCTATTTCAAAGTCAAATTTCAACGGGCCGGCTGCGGGCATTTCTATTTTCTCCGGATCGATGTCCGGCTCGCCGAGCGAGTCAATGTTATTGTCCTTTAATGCCGCTTCGCTGGCCTCGAGGAGCAGTTTCACCTTTGCCTGTTCGCCAACCTCTTTGCCGAACCGTTTTTCGAGCAGCCTTCGGGGAACCCTGCCTTTGCGAAAACCGGGGACAAGAGCGTCTTTTCGGAGCTCAAAGTACTGCTCATCGAACATTTTACTGATTCTCTCGGTGGGAATCTCAATGCTAACCTTTTTCTTGCATGGGCCGGCATCTTCAATTTTTACGATGTTTTCAGTCTTGTTTCCCTGAGCTTTTTCATCAGGTTTTGCTGTGTTCTTTTTTGCGGCCATTGATAACTCCTAAGTTATTTGCTTATTTGTACTTATAAATAAAAAACTTCAGGTCTAATATGCCCTGAAGCCTTTAACAGCCAAATCCTTATCGGATTCCAGACACATCAGCGACCACTGCCAGACTAAATTTAGCCGATATCTCACTGATATTATTTTAAAAGCGGGCGATGAGACTTGAACTCACGACATTCACGTTGGCAACGTGACGCTCTACCACTGAGCTACGCCCGCAGAGCACACAGAAAGTATAAACAGTTTTTTAAGTCTTTCAAGTGCTTTTATTAAGTTTTTTTGGCAAGGCTAAGCGGAACTTTAGGTACGAACCAGCAATATAAAATTGAGGTCTTTGGGATTTTAACGAACCTATTTTTTTTGTAAAACTTTGTTTTCCGTCCCAGCGAGGAGGCGCTTGATATTTTCACGATGGAGTAATATTACGAGTGAACACAAAACCACGGCGGCAGCAATCAAGGGCCAAAGTGTGCTGAAATTCCAGTCTTTGAAAATCACGGTTAAGGCAATAATTATAAATGGGAAAACCCCGGCGGTAACAACCGCGGCGAGTGAGATGTACTTGAAGATTAAAACCAACGCCGTCCAGATAAAAAAAACGATGATGCCGGGAATTGTGTAATAGGGACAGATACCCAAAACAACGCCGAAACTTGTCGAGACGCCTTTGCCGCCTTTGAAGCCGAGATAGAACGGGAAGATATGGCCGAGGATGGCAGCGGCTCCTATTATCATCCAAAGGAACAGAGACAGTGCGTCGGTTTGAGATGAAATAATGATAAATTTTGCAGCGATGGCCGGAATAAAGCCTTTGAGCATATCGAGGAAGAAACAAAGGTAAGCCCATTTCTTTCCGCAGGCACGGGAAAGATTTGTCGCGCCGAGATTGCCGGAGCCGATTTTTCGAAGGTCTATGCCGTGAGCCTTTGCGATAACGAGAGCAAAGGAAATTGAGCCGACCAGATAAGAAGCGATAATTAAAATTATAAATTTCATATTTTTCAGACACGGATTAACATCCGCCGTAGGCGTATTCCATAACTTTTCACTTTTAACTTTTAGTTTTTAAATTTTTATAAAGTTCGAGCAATTTTCTGCAATGGGTTTCGATTGAAACTTTGGATTTAATATCATCTTCGGCAATCGCTTTTTCGGCGGCAGCGATGTTTTCGGTGTTGCAGTAAAATTTCATAGCCTCGGCCAGCGAATCGATGTCGTCGGGAGACTCGAAAACCTTTCCATGCCGCTCGGCAGTAAATAAATCCGCGGCGCCGTTGTATTTCGTAGTGATTACCGGCCTGCCGACGGCTAAAGCTTCAAGAATAAATCTGCTGGACGGGTCATAATAAGTCGGCAGAACCGCGATATCGCAAACGGCAAGCAGATAGCGAATAGAACCGGCCGGGCCGAGGAAGAGAACCTTGTCTTTAACGCCGAATCTGCGGGCAAGTCGGCGATAGTTTGCCGCCGGGCCTCTGCCGGATACAATAATGTATGCCGGGCGTTTTGTAAATTTGCCGGTTACGACTGCAAGAGCCTTTATCAGAGAAGCAAGACCTTTGAGCCTGAAGTTGTGAGCGGCAAAGAGAAAAAATACCGGCTCGTCGGCCTGTTTGATGTCAAGTCTGCTAAGCAATTGCGAATAGAGTCTGTCAGCTTTCGCTTTATCGCAAACGGCAGGATAACGAATGCCGTTAGGTATAACGGATATTCTTTCATCGCCCAGACCATAATATTTCCTGAACTGGCCGGCGACATATTCGGAAAGCGCCGCGATAACGGGGCCGCGGGGATTTTTGCAGAG
>JAQTQF010000107.1 GCA_028712345.1 Phycisphaerae bacterium
AATCTCTTCCGCCAATGCAGCGGAACAGGAACAAGAAAATCAATTCTTTCAGGAAAATTAGCCCGTTCAATCGCACTCTGCGCAAGATGCACAAGAGGTTTTAGGAATTCTGTCTTGTCAGCCAACTTAAAGTTTATTATCAAATTCCTCAAAGGCTCACGATAAATACCGACGCAGGAAATGGATTCAAAATGGAACTCCTGTTCAAAACAGTCAACACAGCCGTTTGGAAGCCTTGCAAAATCGCTTAACTCCTTTCCGCAGCGAAGGCAATGGGAATCAACGATACAAAAAGCCAGCTTTTGCCAGCAATCTGGACAGAAATCGTCGTCCTCTGCAATGGTATTACTACAAAGACGGCAGCAATTGTGCCAGAATAACTGCCGGAGGCTTTTGAAAAAATTCGCAGTTATTTGCTTAATTCGCTTCACACGGAAAATTATAAAAAATTGTGATGAAAAATAAAGAGGTTTTAGAATTGTGTTATTTTAAATCGAAAAATCTGTTGTCCAATGGTCCGAACCAGCCGAGCATCACATCTGATGAATTAATTCCATCATAAATAACTATACTAAAATCGTTCATTACCTCCGAACTGATATGCCCGTCAGCCCAGCCGATATTCGCTTTTCCCCTATGCCTGAAATGGATTGAAGGCCAGGCATAGCCCCAGTCATTAAGCGGTGCCTCGGCAAACGAATACTCCTGATAATAAGCCCCTCCACCCTGCGCCTGCGCCATTGCACAATCGGCAAACATTATCGTCTCATAAGCCGAACGCACTTCCGTATTTTTGACAGGCTTTTCGCAATTCTCCGGAGTATTCTGTTCCCATATTCTCGAGCCTATATAAGTCATATTATAGCCGTACCCGCCGCAGCCGTCTTCGTAATTATATTCCCACAAATCACCTTTTCTGAAATCAATCTTTTGGGAACACTCTTTGACCTGGCCGCTACCGATATAAGGAGCAAGAGGGCTTTTATGCCAATCAAACGGGCTGCCATAATCCGTCCGTACTCCATGCCAGCGATGAGTGTTTGCAGACCAGATATCTGACGCTGCCAAGACAAAATAGCCGTCGTTGTCCACTGCATAACCGGCATTTGCCAGCAAAAGCTGACGAAGATTGCTTTTGCATACAACCGCTTTGCCCTGCGAGCGTGCCACACCCAGAGCAGGCATCAAAAGACCCATAAGCAAGGCCATTATTGTCATAACAACCAGAAGTTCAACAAGCGTAAAAGCTTTATTTTTAGAACTTCTAACAAAATAAGACTGCTTCGCTTCGTTCGCAGTAACATACTCATTGTCATTGCGAGGAGCGAAGCGACGAAGCAATCTCAATATCCTGCCAAAAGCGTTTATTTTCATCGTGTTACAGGCCTTTAATCATAAATCGTTCTTTACGGCTGGGTTTGGTGAATTACACCCACCGCATCCAGATCAAACCCGCCCACATCGAAAGGTGTCGGCCAGGGATCATTTATTTTATTTCCGAGACAGTCCATACTCGACCACTCTTCAAGCCATTGAAACAGAAATTCCTCAACATCATTTCCATCGATAACATCATAATGGGCGGCAATATCACATCGTGGATTCCATCGTACATCCTGAGGAGTGCTTGGGTATGCCCCGGCCAATATGCTGTAATCGGAAAAATCAACAAACCCATCATTGTTGAAATCTGCTGATTGAATACAGCCAACTACATCGATTATTCTTACTTTTGCAATTGAATTAATGTCCAGACCTTCGATACCGGCAAGTTCCTGCAGGTCAAAAGGTGTGCCATAGCCGCTTTTATATTTACCGGCAAGATTATTAATATTGGTTGCATCTACACTGCCGAAAGTGTTAACCTGCGTATTAGGGTCTGTAAGCGAGACGGCGTTAAAACGAAAAAAATTACTGCCATCGCTGCTGACCTCAACAAATCCAAGTTCTAAAAAAGTACTGCTGTAGCTGTTTTCAAAAACTACAAAATCATAGCCGTCGCCATTCGTTATTGGTCTTTGAAAAGTAACCGTTGCTATTCCCCCATCGCCAAGACTGATAACATTAGTATTGTAGTAGCCGCCCTGGGCAGGACCGAGACAATTTGCAGGATTGCCAAAACTGACATATCCCAGTTCGGGTTTGCTGATGTTAACAAACCCGCGTTCAATAACAGCGCCTGTGGCCCAGGCAATTATACGAGGGTCATTCATAGGAATAGCTGTCGAGCCGGTCTGATTTGCCGGCGGCGCGTATGGACCGGCCCGTAAAACTGAACAGAAAACAACAAAAATAAAAACAGTTCTTTTCGGCATTATTTTTATATTCTTTTTCGAGACAGCGCCAATGCGCTCAAGCCCATTAAAACAAGGCTCGCCGGTTCGGGAATTATAAGATTATCCATAGCAAAATATGCAGGCGTGTTCATACCAAAATCGCCGGTATCACTGGAACTGAGAGAAAACTCAATACTTGCTACAACACCAAGTCCGCTCAAATCAATATATTCCCATTTGTCGACAATTTGACCATTATCAGCGAGGTAGAAATCAATTGCGCCTGTTTGCAAATTTGAGGCGTCCTTGCCGGTGATAGTCAGTTTGAACCAGTCCTGACTATCAAACTTTACAGCGGGTCCTTCGCCGTTTTTCATCGCAAGGTAGGCATAAGTAGTGTTAGTAAAATAAGCTCCGGAAACTTCACACGGATTTATGAAATTTATCGATATTGGAATAACGGCATAGTTGCCGCTCCAATCAAGATTAAGAGCCGATACCGCATAATTGGATGAACCATCCGCCCCACTGCCTGTATAAGCGCTGAATTGATTTTCGTAACCGGCTGTGGACACATCTGTCATATTAGAATAGACAAATCCATCCCATGACCATCCGCTGTCGTTATGATAAAAGCTGACTGTGCCGCTGACAAAGCCGGTTTGACCTGAGCCGGCACCGCCCCAGTGGCTGTTCAGTGCCAACGGGTTATCGTCAAAAGTCGCAACCGAGGCACTTACAACTACGGTAACACTTAAAATCATCATTAAACTCGCAATAATCTTTGTACACATTTTCTTCTTCCTTTCCTGCGAAATAAAACATTGAACAATCAAATGAAACCAATAAAAAAGCCGCCGATCCCACGAAAGGAACGGCGGCTTATAATCCACACAAATAACACCCATACAAAGGGCGTATTCGCTGGTGTTCCTTACGCGAGAACATTCAACAAATTATCGACTACAGGCAGGTTTTCTGACTTGCGTTTGGCCAAAAGAATCCTTCCCGCTCAAAAAGAACAGTGGAACAACTTCTTTTGGTCTCCCGAACATATCGGGATAAGCGCTTACAGCGGCGCGACCGTCACGGATTTTAACCGTGTTCCCTTTCCTGTAATCAGATATTAGTTTTTAAAAGAACAAAACGGAAAATAGCGAAGCAGAAAAACAAATGCAACTGAAAAATTTATTTCAGCATAAAAATTACAATCAGCAGTACTGCGATTGCAAAAGCACAAACGCCCATCGCTGAGATAAAAACCCACATAAACCGTTTATGCTGCGTATTTAAGACATATTTCAAATATCTGTCCGATGCCGAGAATGTCCTGCTTAACTGAATTATACTGTCGGTCTGGCCTTCAACATTGTCTTTTAATTTATCGGTTATGCTGTTAAATCTGCCAAACCCCTCGGCAAGCTGAGCGTCAATGCAGGCTGAGGCGGCAAGCTGAACCGACATTTCCGAAATCGCATTTGTCTGCTTATCCGCGGCGGCGGGAATCTTCTCCACCGCATCGGTAAACTGCTGACTCTTAAGAGCCTGAACCTTTAACTGCTCGACAAGAGAATCAATAACGGCCTTCTGATTTTTAAAACCTTCAGGAAAATTATGCAAAAGAGGGGCAAGTTCGCCAAGCCGCTGTACAAGCTCGGCATTCTGCTCAACCTGCTGGTCGAGATGCTCATTAACTGCACCAAGTTTTTCAACGAGCTGCTCAAATGAATTCTGTATTAGCTGCAGGGCCTCGGTTCGTTCGCTGAAATCAGATTTGCGGGTGATAAGGCCTGAAGAATTATCTTTTTCGGGCGTAGGCGCTTTCCGCAGAGGCTCATAAAGACTCCCCTTTTTGGCTGAAAACCACCTGCCAGTCTTTGAAATCAACTCCCTTATCGCCATAACACTTCCATATTAACTGACATATGGTATAATTCTTAAGTCCTATAAAATCAAGAGAAAACGGGATTAAAGTATTTAAAATTAAGGGTAAACTTATGAAGCTGATTTCGTTCAAGAAAAATAAGTCTGTAAAATGCGGGGTTTTAACGAATAAAGGCATTATCGACTTAACGGACGATTTCAAGAGCACTAAACAGATTCTTGCCGGCGGGACTGAAACCTTGAAAAAAATCTCTGCCGTCGTTGATAAATGCGAAAAATTCACCAGTTTATCCGATGTCGAACTGTTAGCCCCGATTCCAGCGCCTGGCAAAATTCTTGCCCTTGCCGGCAACTACACAAAGCACATCATAGAAGCAGGTCTGAAACTCGGTCTTACCGCTTCACCGAAAAAGACGACCGTGCCTCGACCGTTTATAAAACCCAATATCGTAATCAATCACCCGGACAGCATCATCCCCTGGCCGGTCTACAGCAAAGAAATAGATTATGAAATAGAGCTTTGCATCGTCGTCGGCAAAACCGCAAAATGCGTCAGTCCCCAGCAGGCAAAAGATTATATAGCAGGATACACCATCGCAAACGATGTCTCGGCCCGCAGCGTAACATTCAAAGAGAAAAGAGAAAAAAGGCCGTGGGATGAATTTTACGACTGGCTAAACGGAAAGTGGGCAGACGGCTTTCTACCTCTCGGCCCCTGTATTGTTACCGCTGACGAAATCGGCAATCCACAGGACCTTCAGTTGACTTTGAAAGTCAACGGCGTGGTCAGACAGAATGCGAATACCGCAGATATGATCTTCAATGTTTACGAGATAGTATCATTTCTCAGCCATCTTATGACTCTTGAACCGGGCGATATAATAGCAACCGGAACACCGGAAGGTGTCGCGATGGCCACAGGCAATTTCCTAAAGACCGGCGATAAAATCGAATGCGCAATTGAAAAAATCGGCACACTGACAAACACTCTCGGCGATGCACCTAAAGAATTTTATGAACCTCTCGCGTAAAATAAACTAAGTTCATTATCCTGCCGCATTATCGTGCTGGTCGACAAACCCTTCCAGCCGTCTGCATCTTACCGGATGCTGAAGCTTTCTTATCGCCTTAGCCTCGACCTGTCTTACTCGCTCGCGAGTTACCTTAAAAATTCTTCCGACTTCTTCAAGGGTATAGGTGTATCCGTCGCCAAGTCCGTAACGAAGTTTTATAATCTCGCGTTCGCGATAGGTCAGTGTCTTCAAGACCTCATCAATTCTGTCTTTAAGCATTTCGTGCGTTGCCGACTGGACTGGCGATTCTGCCGTTTCATCTTCAATGAAATCGCCGAAATAACTGTCTTCGCTTTCACCAATCGGTCTGTCGAGACTTATCGGGTGCTTTGAAATCTTCAAAACTCTTCTTGCTTCCGAAACAGTCAGCGCCGTTTCCGCCGCAATCTCTTCAATTGTAGGCTCCCTGCCAAGTTTCTGAAGCAGTTCTTTGCTGACGGTGCGCAGCTTGCTCATCGTTTCAATCATATGCACGGGAATTCTGATAGTTCGCGCGTGATCGGCAATAGCCCTGGTAATCGCCTGTCTTATCCACCATGTCGCGTATGTACTGAACTTATAACCCCTGCGGTATTCGTATTTGTCGACCGCTCGCATCAGGCCGGTATTGCCTTCCTGAATTATATCGAGAAAACTCAGGCCTCTGTTGCGGTATTTTTTGGCAATCGAGACGACAAGTCTCAGGTTACCGCTCGAAAGATTGCGTTTTCCCTCTTCGTACTGCGCAAAAACCGCTCTTACCGCGTGAATACGCTTTTCAAGCTGTTCGGGCGTTTCGAGAACTATCTCCTGCAGACCGCCGAATTCCTGCTTCATAACCTCGATATCTTCCTGCGTATAATAATCGTTAACCCCTACAGATATGTTTGCCTGAACCTGCCGCATTTTTGAAAGCACACCCTCAAGTTTCTTCATCATAGGCTGAATCCTGCTGGTTCGCAGACTCAGCTCCTCAAGCAGAGTAGCAACCTTTCGGCGGTTTCGCCTAAGCTGCTTCATCGCTTTTTTCTTCTCTGTTTCGTCCTGAATTTTTGAAAACTCAGAAAACAGCCTGACATTATTCTCAAGAAGTTTTTTAACCGTTTTTATATTCTCCGGCAATCTGGTTTTGACCACCGAGCGGATAAGATTTTCAGCGCTGCTCATCTTCATCGTTCTGTCAAAAGGCAGCGTGCCATCGCTTACCTGCTGAAGAATCTCTATTGAGTTTATCGCTGAATAATCGCTTTCAAGAACCTTGCGGCGAAATGCCATACGGGTAAGTTCTATCTTACGGGCCAGTGATATTTCCTGCTCACGCGTCAAAA
>JAQTQF010000108.1 GCA_028712345.1 Phycisphaerae bacterium
TGAGGCCGTACATAACCCTGCCAGATGTCGCGGGTAAAAAAGCCCGTTGCCCAGTTTATAAGGGCGTTGAATGTTGACATCGCCGCCGCTAAAAGCGCGACTATCATCAGTCCTCTTACTCCCATAGGAATATCGTGCAGGAGAACTGCCGGCAGAATTCGTTCGGGATTGATTGTGCCGTTATGTCTTAACAGCATAAGTCTTGAAGCGAAGTCATCGCCGAAAAGACCTTTTAATCCGCTAATCAATTCAGCCGGATATGCTCCGGGGTTATTGATTATTCCTGCCGTTACTTCTTCCCATTTATAATCAGGTATATTGCCCATATGCGATTTAATAAGGTCCGCCGCCTGAGTCAGAACTGAATGGTCTGGGAAAAGGTCTCTTACCAGCAGCAGGCCGAGAATCGCAAAAGCGAGCATCAGCGGCCATCGCAGCATCATAAGCCAGCCGCACATAAAATTCAGCAGGCCGCACTCACGGTCGCTTCGTGCGCCGAAATATTTCGGGTCGGCGCCGCTGCCTAATCCCTGGAAAACCGTCTTTAGTATAAAATAGCCGCCTACTAATGTAAGAAAACTGTATCGTTCGTATCCGGGGGGCATCTCTGTTTTCCATTGTGGAGCAGTCGAAAGCCAGTGGCTGTTACCGGTTACGGTCGAACTAAGGGTTGTGAAATCTATTCCCATCGTTTTTGTTACAGCCAGAATCGTTACGAAAATAACGGCTATCCAAATGCATATCGACTGGAAAATATCCGTTACGATTACGCCGTAAAAACCCGCTTCCATAGTATATAATATCGTAACAATCAGCATTATTACGGTACAAGTCAGCGGTGAAAACGGAAGGAACATCGAAAGGAAAAGTCCTGCTCCCTTGAATGAGTATGCCAGCAGGCCGAGCACGCCGCCGACAGCGCCAATTACTGAAGTTATTCTGGCGAACCTTGCCCAGTAGTCATCGCCGAAACGGAAAACCATCCATTCGGCTCCTGTTATCACGCCGGAACGACGATGCCACTTGGCCGTAAATAACATTATAAACACAAGAACCAAGCAGGCGCCGCCTCTGAAGCCTTCGATATACATCGCTCGGGGTCCCAGCAGATATAGAAACGATACGATAACCATCGTACCGGTCATATCAAGCCATGCGGCCATTGACGACATTCCAAGAGCCCACCACGGCATCTTTCTGCCGCCAAGGAAATAATCTTCCATACTTGCCGAGGCGCGTTTCTTGAGAACCTGCCCTATAATAACCAGGACTACCAGGTATCCCAAAATAATACCGTAATCAAGAAAGTTCAAATACTTCATAAAAGGACCTCCATATTGCCAAATATTGTTTTGTCCATTTCGCGTATAAGCAAGGATAAGCGGTTGGTCGCCTATCTGCCGCACCTGCTACGGCAGGAATTCAATCGTCATAATTTTCTTCTTTGTAATGTCGAAGTTGACCCATCCATCAGATTTCATCGCCAAGTCTTCCTGAGGCAATTCTTCGAGACTAACGGCTCTTACTTTACTCCATTTGTTCGGCTTATCTGCAGGCAGGGCGAACTCGGCCTTGATGTTCTCAACCGGCGATAGTGTTTTGGCTGGATTGCTGTTGCCGCCGTTGAGTCTGATGCCGGCAGAAACTGTCTTATCAGATGTGTTGAACAGTCTGACTACCCAGCCTTTGCCGCTTTCGCTTCGTTTTACCGCGCTGATGTGGAGATTATTCGGCGTAACTTCGATGAAGGATTTACTCATCGGCTCGGTTCCGTATTTAGTCGGGGAAGTCTGGGCGATAAGGAACGGCAGATTAAACTTCTCCGCCGCCTGCCACAGGCCTGCCTGCTGCCAGTCGCCCTGGTGGGGCATAACTGCATAGCGGAATAACTGTTTGCCGAGGCACTGCGAACCTTTTTCAATCTGGCTGTAATCGGCCATCTCGTGCGTTACGCATATTCTAAGCGGGAATCCGCGAAGCATAGTCAGTTTTAGAGTTCTCTCTGCATCATTGCAGGCCTCATAGGCCTTCAGGCCTCTGTTAAGCAGTGCCAGACCGGCTTTGCCGTCGCTGATATCGACGAACGAATTCATCGGCTGCTCGGTCTGCGGTTTTTCGTCATACAGCGAATAATCAGGCGGAAGAACAGAGCGTTCAACGACATCGAACTGACCCTGAACGGCAACTTTGTCGCTGTTGACTTCCGTCGGAAAGCAGACCTGAAGATAATGATCTTCAACTGTGTTATCGATGAGTGATTCTATTTCGACCCACCTCTGGTCCTTGCGGAGAGTAACAGTATTTATAATCCTGTAAGGCCTCAGGTGTTCGCTGCGAGCCTTGTCGTCTTTTGTTCTGCCGCATGGAAGAGCCCAGTCGATTGTTACACTGAAAGCGGCCTCAAGCTGGCCGTCTAAAATTTTAACTACCTTGGCGTTTTCATTCAGTGTCGTATATACCGTCTCTTTCGGAGCGGTATGATGTTCCCACGGATTGCCTATTTCGCTTGTATCATAGAAATAGCCCATCCTGTTGAATGTTTTGCCGGTTTTCTTGTCTTTGATTGTAAGTGTACCGTTGGAATTTATCGTAACGGCCAAAAATTCGTTTTCCATCGTCTGCGGCCCAGTGCACATTGTCTTGGGCTGGGCTGCTTTCGACTTCTTGGCAGGCTTTACGATAAATGTCTTATAGCCCATCGCAGGTATCTGCGGCAATTGCACCCTGATATTATGTTGTGTCATCTCGAAGATGTTGGCAGTGTCATTTGGAGACTGAACGATAGGATAATTTGATATTGGTTTGTCGCAGCTCTGGGTAGTCAGTTTGTTACCCTTTTCGTCTACGATTTCAAAGCTGTTGCAGCCTGTTTCCTGTGGTATTTCAAGCATCGCGCTTGCAACTTCGCTTCTTTCAAACGGGCAGGGGTTGAAGACGACCATAGCAACATCGTCTTTGGCGAGTTTACTGAAATTGATAGACCCGGCTATCGATACCATCGAACTTTCGGTAACGCAGGAGCCGATTTCCCGAGCCTGTCTTGTGCGGAACAGCATATCATCACTGATAATATCCCGGCTGCACCCGCCGATAGAATCGTGTCCGTGATTCTGCAGTAAATAGTTATAAGCGGTATCAATGAAACTCTGCGGATATTCCGAGCCGAGCAGCGAAGCAAAAACAGCCAGCGGCTCAGCATAATTCATAAGAGCCAGTTCGGTCTTGAAGTTGTCCTGCTTGACATCGGCTCTGGCCGAAATAATCCAGCCGAACAATCCGCTTGTACTGCCTTTGGTATAGAAATGACGCATTTCGCCTTCTACTACCGGCAGGTCGGGACTTATATTTTCGCATACACCCTTCTGGAAATCCTCAAAGCTGCTGTGGAATACATCTGCGATATCCTTAAGGGACTCATTGCTGTCTGCTATCATCTGGACTTCGCGAATATCCGGACACGATGAATCGTGTCCGCACGACCAGAACCGGTGTGCCGTTGTCCAGTCGCCGTCCTGTTCGTCATAAGCCTGTTTGGCGTATTTGTCGATGTGCTCCTTGAGATAGCTGAATTTCGGATGAGTGTATCTTGCGTCTAAACCACTGTTGGCGGCATCGACGAACTTGAATGAGCCGTGGCCGTTGTCCCATTTCAGAACACGGTTGCCGACATTCGTCTCGTTCCAGAACAAGGGTCTCTGGATGACATACCATATGTTATATCTCGGCCTTAAAGCCAGTCTTGACGATACTATTTTTGTTCCATCGGCGCCTTGCCAGATATATTCCGAACGCGGAGCGGCTATTGTATTAATACCGCGGTAGAACGCGCTGAAATTTATACCGAAACCTTTATATATCTGAGGCATCTGCGATACCTGTCCCCAGCCGAACGGAGAATAGCCGGTCTTACTTACATAGCCGAGTTTTTTGCCAATCTTATGGCCGAGCAGAAGATTGCGCACCAATGATTCTCCGGCAACGCTGAACTCGTCCGGCAGACAGAACCACGGGCCCACGAAGAGTCTCTTTTCGCTGACATATTTTTTAAGAAGTTCCGCTTTTTCAGGTCTGATTTCGAGATAGTCCTGAACGGGAACGGTTTGTGAATCGAGATGGAATGATTTGAAATTAGGCTCTTTCTCAAATATATCGAGAAGCATATCCATCATATATACGAGCATATGACGGGTTCGCTGCATCGAGAACCGCCATTCTCTGTCCCAGTGCGTGTTTGAGATAAAATGACATTGAGCTTTCTGCTGATTTGCTTTCTTTTCAGGGGTTGGTTGTGTTTTAGACATAATTCTTATCTTTCACCTTTACTTTATAACCTTTAATATCTCTTCAAAAGTTTCACAATAATGACTGCAAAGTCCCCGCGTGCCGCTCTCATTGATATTGCCGCCGCCGAAACCTATCGTTGAGAAACCTGCCAGACGAATTGAACAAACTCCCGCGCCGCTATCCTCGATACCGATTACATTACTGCTCTCCTCGGCTGTAATGCCCAGTCCCACTCTGCAGGTCTCGGCATAAAGCCAGGGATGCGGCTTGGGCGACAACTCACCCAGTGTACCGGCCTCGCCTTTTCGCAGCGGAAAACCTGCCGATATTATTGCATCATAGAAATCCTTGGGGTCGCCCATCTTCAGCGTCTTAAACGCCGAAAGAATTTCAGGCCAGGCCTTTTCATATAGGCCCGATGTTACGAGACCAATCTTAACGCCCATACCCTTGAGCTCCATAAGGAACTCTTTAATTCCCGGCGAAGGAGTGAATGCGTCTTCTCTGCCTCGGCCTTCCATAATCTCCTGCATCTGGAAATGCGTATGCTTGAAATAATAATCGCGAGCCTGTTCGACAGTCTTGTCGGGACAGTATTTATGAACGCAGTATTTCAGGTGTTCCGAAACGCTGTGTCCCGAAACGAAAGGCAGGTCAGCTTCCTCTAATTCAAATTTTGGGTTGTCGAGCAGGCTGGCGGTTGTCAGTTGTATAATCCAAATCCAGAACGATACACTGCGAACACTTGTGCCGTCAAGGTCCATCAGAACGGCCTTGAGTGGTTTTTCGATTTTTATCGGCCCGACCGGATAATATGCCGGATAGCCCATTGCAGATTTGACATACGCCAGTATATGGTCTTTGAAAAATATAAATTCAACTTTCTTGTCGCCTGTGGACAGAATAGATGTTACTCCGTCTTTACCTTTGGCAAAACGACCGTCAGAGCACTTTTCGATAGCTAAAAAATCCGATTCCTTCGCTGAGGGGCCTAAAAAACTAACATCCATTAATTTTTCCTTTAATTAAAAGCTGTGATTGCAAATCAACTGGTACTGATATCGCAATTATCAGTACTGATAACGCCGGATAATTGGCAAGGTTATAGCCCATACGAATAGGGATGTCAATTTTTTTATTTTTGAGGCAGAGGAACCATAATTTTGAGCCCAAAGCTATGGTTTTTGGCAATTCAAGGTCTTTTTGGATGCTAATCGGCAATGCCCGGCCATTGTCAATTCTGTCCAATTTTTTATTCTCGTATAAATATGCCCGATAATATCGCAATAAAATAAGCCGATTTTTTTACAGAATAACGATGTAATATTGCCTAAGTGCTTGTCAATAAATAAAGTATATTAAATCTCCGTTTTGTAGTAGAATTCTCCGGAATTTTGAAGTTTGCCTGTACCCTGCTAAAGCTATTTTTTTTGCTGAAAAGAAAGAAAACAGTTGACTTATTCCTTGTGATAGGGTAGAATTCTGAGAGGTAGGATAGCAGATTGTGCTGGGTGTGCCTGTCATACCCGGCGCGGTTTGGTTCTGTTATAGACTTGGTAGAACTAAATAGGAATGTTGTTTATAAGGATGTTAAAGTGAACAAGACAAGAAAATTTCGGGCTTTTACTCTCGTTGAATTACTGGTTGTAATCTCTATCATTGCGTTGCTGCTCGCTATACTTATGCCGGCTTTGGGTAAGGCAAGAAATATGGCCAGGCTTACGACCGACACAGCAAATGTCAAGCAGATTGCTAATGTGACAGCGTTGTACCAATCCGACAGTGACGGGTATGTGCCGGTAATGCTTCACAAACAGTGCCTCGGTTATTCAGGTATTCCCGCCAAGGTTTCGTTTTTGTCGATTCCGTTTCAGCCCTATTCCGGCAAGCCTGTCGACCTGGTTGAGGTTACGGGAGGTTTTTTGGACCCTGATGTTACTTGGGACCAGGATATGGCAGTAGACTACTTTGAAAAATATCTTTCGGATTTTTATGTCTGCCCGTATGTACGAGGCAGTGAAGTGGGAACATGGTTTGAGGATAAAGAGGTAGTAGAGATTGCTCCGGGAGCGCCGACAAGGAAAAATTACAAGACTCTCGGCAGGAATGACAGCTACTCCACATGGATATGGCCTCGTCCCAAAGGTTACCCATTTTGGGTAAACCATCCCTGGGGTGGAGA
>JAQTQF010000109.1 GCA_028712345.1 Phycisphaerae bacterium
GTCACGGCAAGGCAGGGGACTGAAAAATTGGCTATTGTTGCTTACGGCAGTATGACCATTGAGGCTTTAAAAGCCGCTGAAATCCTTACGACCGATAATATCGATGTAAATGTTATAAATGCCCGCTTTGCGAAACCGTTAGATGAAAAAATAGTTTCATTATTGAACAAGGGATTTAGTATAATAACTGTTGAGGACCATACTGCCGCGTGCGGATTTGGCTCAGCGGTTCTTGAAGCGGCGGCAAAGGCTGGTGCTGATGCCTCGAAAATAACGGTGCTCGGTATTAATGATGAGTTTATAAAAGCTGACAAGAGATATGCTCAGCTTGATACTTGCGGTATTAGCGCGGGAAAAATTTTCGATACTGTGAAAAAGATATTAAGGCCTTGAAAAAAGTGTAATGATTATGTCAGAAAACTCTCACAAACCAAGATTGATTATTTTTGGTGATACCAGGCGGAACTTTGTGGCCGAGGCGATTGAGGACTTCACAAAGTTTGCTGCCGACAAAGCCGAAATACTTGCAAACTGTTTTCGAGGAGACTGCATTGACAATGTTATCAAGGATGCGGATTTTGCCGTTGTCTTCGGCGGGGACGGTACGATACTTTCAGCCGCGAGAGACTTGAGTAGCAGAAGCGTTCCCGTAATCGGCGTTAATGTCGGCAGGCTCGGTTTTCTTGCTGAGTTCAGCGTTGATGATATTAAGAAACTTTTTGGCAGACTCGTAACGGATCCGTCTCTTATAGAAAAACGAATGATGCTCAAATGCACCGTTGCCAATAAAGGCAAAGAAAAGCTTAGTTCGACAGCTATAAACGAGGTGGTGATAAATGCCGGGCCTGATTACAAAATGGTGGATTTAAAAATGACTGTCAGGGGTCAGGGTCTTGCCGATTGTATAAGCGATGGCGTTATAATATCAACGCCTACCGGCTCGACGGCATATAATCTTTCTGCCGGCGGGCCGATTCTCTCTGCCAATCTTTCGGCGATAGTGATAACCCCGATATGTCCGCATACTCTAAGTTTCAGACCTATCGTAATAAGCGCCGACAGCAAGGTTGAGATTATTCCGCAGAGAATCAACAAAGGTACTAATGTAATGCTCGACGGTCAGATACTGAGCCCTCTCGAAATCGGTGATGTTGTTATGGTAGAAAAGCATAACGGAACATTTCAAGTGGTCAATAACCCGCTGCGAACTCAGTGGGATACTCTTGCCGGGAAATTAAACTGGGCTCAGAAGCCCAAATACAAGCGGAAATAACGGAACTGTTATATTGAAGAGACATAAAAACAAAAAAATACTTATCATAGTTTTGCAGGTTCTGACAATTGTATTTTTCAATAGGCTGTCCTTTGCGCTCAGTGACGGCATAGGTAATCCTACTGTACCGGCCAGCAGTACTCAGAGAGGACTGATAAAATCTCCGGCTCTGCCCGGCAACAGCAGCGGCCAGGTTACCGCCAGCAGCACCCAGGACGGGATGCACTTTCGCGGGCTTATTCCTTATAGGGAATCGGCGGATTACAATCCGCCTATCGGCTATGAAAATTTGAATTTATACTTAAATCGTGCTTCGGCAAATCCGTCGAGGGCACAGAAACCTTTGCAAATTTATTACCCAAAAGCAGCTGGCTCGGCTTCTCTGGATGGGACAGAAGCGATTTTAACACATCCGAATATTAATAATGGAATCGGCGGCTATGAAGCGTCCGAAATGCCAGAGACTTCACAAATAGCAGCCGGTACGCCTTTGTATGATTACAACAAAACAAGGCCGTTGAGCTATGATTCAGCTGACCTTGAAAGAGTGATAACTTATGACCTTTTACAGCAGAAAAACAAAGATGAGTTAACCCGTGCCCTGCAGAAAGCAGGTGAAGAGGCGAGTAAAACTGTATCCGAAGAAGATGAAAAACCACAAAGCAGTCCTTTGACATACAAACCGATAAGACCAGTAGAGCAAACAATTGAGCCGGTAAAACCTGCTCAGCCTGCTCAGCCAGGCAGGCAGCCGATAGATAAAACAGAAGAAAGCACTACTGCCAAAACCGTCTATGAACAAATGCTTGAAGAGCTTACAGCGGCAGCCCTGCAAAATCAGAAAGCTGATAAGCAGAAAACTAAGGAGCCCAACCAGAGTCCCGCCCGTAAGCCGCAGGATGAGCCGAGAAAACCCACTGATTTGAGAAGTCCATATTCGCAAATAGACGAAAAGACTGCCGAAGCTGTTGTCGGAATACATAAAAGTTTTGCGACTAAGTCGAAAGATAAGTTCAATTATTATATGCGTTCAGCCGAGGAATTTTTGCGTCAGGGCAAATATTACCGTGCCGCCGACGCTTATACCCTTGCTGATATTTATAAGCCGAACGATCCGCTTGCTTTTGCAGGCAGGGCGCACGCCCTGTTTGCATCGGGAGAATATATGTCCAGTGCATATTTTCTTTCCAGGGCGATCAGTATTTTTCCGCAGTATGTCAAATTCAAAATTGATTTGAATGCAATGATACCGGACAGGGACAGGCTTGAGAGCAGAATCGCCGATATAAAACTGTGGATTGAGCGGACAAATTCGGCCGAGCTGAGTTTCCTGTTGGCCTATATTTATTATCAGCTTGATAAAATTGATCTTGCCGCCGAGGCGATAAAAGTTGCTTCTGAAAAAATTCCGGATAGTGTTTCGATAACAGCCCTTAAACAGGCAATAGAAAAAAAATAACAGCGGAGCTGAGTTGATAGATTTTGTCGTGCAGGATGATTTTGACGCCGAAAGGATATTTGCTTCTGCCGGCGTTCTTGCCGCAGGTTTCCCTGCGTATGAGGAAAGAGACCAGCAAAAACAAATGGCATCAGCGGTCTATGATGCATTCAAAAACCATTCTCATCTTGCGGTTGAAGCTGGTACCGGCATCGGCAAAAGTTTTGCCTACCTGATACCGGCGATAGAGACAGCCAAACAGCAAAAGTGTAGAATTCTCATAAGCACATATACAATTACCCTGCAGGAGCAGTTGATAAACAAGGACATTCCGTTTCTGGCCCGATTGCTTGATAATTGTTTCACCGCTGCTCTGGCCAAAGGGCGCAATAATTTTGTCTGTCTGCGGAGGCTTGAATTTGCAGTAAGAAAACAGCAGGGCCTTTTCGATAGTGATACCGCACAGCTTAGCCGACTGAATAACTGGGCAAAGCAAACCAAAGACGGTTCATTGAGTGATATTGCTTTTTCGCCGTCGTTGCAGATTTGGCATTCTGTTATGAGCGAACATGGCAATTGCAAGAGCAGAAAGTGTCCACATTTCAACAAATGTTTATATTGGCGCAGCCGTCGAAGACTTGAAACCGCCGATATTATTGTTGCAAATCACGCACTGCTGTTTAGCGACCTTGTTTTAAGGCAGCAGGGCGTTTCACTTCTTCCCGATTACCGCTTTGTAATTATTGATGAAGCCCACAACATTGAGCATGTTGCCGAGGAGCATTTCGGGCTGAATATAAGCGATAGAAGGGTTTCGTTTATTCTCAACGGTCTGTATAACTATAGGACAAAGAAAGGCTTTCTTGCCAATACGGAATATAATCAAGCCGTCGAATTGGTAAAATCCTGTCAAGAGTCTGGAGCTGATTTTTTCAAGACAGTTGATAGATGGATTGAATCGGGAAAAGGCAACGGCAGAACAAAGCCCGGATTCGTATCAGATTGTCTCAGTGAGCCGGTCAAGAAATTAAGATTAAACCTTTCAAAACTTGCAGGCCAAAGTACGGATGCCGATGAACAGTTTGAACTTTTGCGTTTTACTGAACTGCTGAGCGGACTGGAAACTGATTTGAAAAATTTTCTTTCGCATCAGGACAAAGGATGCGTTCACTGGGTTGAGTCGGAAAAAAATAAAAGAAAAACTATTATTCTGCGAAGCGCCCCGATAGATCCCGCTGAAAATATTAAGAAATGTTTATTCGACGAATTCAAGTCGGTAATTCTCACAAGCGCCACTCTTTGTGCCGGTTCGGCACAAGATGGGCAGAAATTCAATTACTTCGCTGAGCGAATCGGACTTGAAAAATTCAGCAAATTAAAACTTGGTTCGCCTTTCGATTATCAAAGACAGGTAACGATGTATATTGAGCCAGATTTGCCGGAGCCTAATAACCCAGCCTTTGCCGATGCAGCGGTGGAGAAAATAAAGAAATATATAAAACAAACCAATGGCAGTGCGTTCGTGTTGTTCACCAGTTATCAGATGCTGGAACAATTTGCAGAGTTGCTTGCCGACTGGTTCAGGGAAAATAATATTGAGCTGCTCGTGCAGGGCTCAGGACAGGACCGGGCCGAGCTTTTGCGGCGATTCAAAGCCGCCCCCGGCAGGGTTCTTTTTGGCACGGACAGTTTCTGGCAAGGCGTTGATGTCCCCGGAGCGGCATTGAGTAATGTCATTATCGTCAAATTGCCCTTTGCCGTGCCAACACATCCACTGACTCAGGGCAGGATTGAAGATATCAGGGCAAAAGGACAGAATCCTTTTTTTAGTTATCAGCTTCCGGCGGCGATTATAAAATTCAAACAGGGCTTTGGCAGACTGATAAGGAGCAAAACAGATACTGGCATAGTTGTTATTCTGGACAGCAGGATTTTGAATAAAAACTATGGCAGAGAATTTATTGCCGCGATAGAAAAATGCAGGATTGAAATAGCAGGTTAAGATTTGGTTGCATAAAGCGAATTAATCGTCGGCAAAACGATTTGACGGGCGGTTTTCGGTCTTAGCCGCTTACCGCCCGTCAGCCGAGTTGAAATGGAGCCAATGTTTTTAGCGAATATTGGTTCGGAATAATTCCTGGTTGTGATTATTGCACATTTGCCTTAGGCGACAACTGCCGAAAATTCCTCAATTTGTAATCTTTGTTCCAACACTGTCGAATCGATGGACTTTATCATCTGCTCGAAAGCCTGTTTGAGTTTTTCTGCAAGGTTCACCGCCACAGCGGTTTTTTGTTCTCTGGCAGCTATGACAATATTTTTAATCTCTTCTGTAAAGCCGGCAAGCTGTGCCCTGTTGCTGCAGGCCATCAATTTTGTCGCAACTTTCTCCACTGTCGCCAAATCGTTCGCTTCCACAGCGTCAAGTATGCCGTCAATGCACCTTGGAGCGGCGCTGACGAACATTGACAATGCGGTGTACAGATTTATACCATCCAAATTGATTAGCTTTTCTTCTCTTTTTTGATTCAAAATAATACCAACCAATAAAATCCAATATAATATAATTACCAGTTCAAATAAAAAAAGCACAACTTTTCTATCAGTTGTGCCTTCTGCTTACCAGCCTTAGTGCCGCACGCAAAGGCGAACGCCTATTATCCTATCTGCCCGTTTATTATCGGCAAGTTCCCATAAAACATTAAATATTTTTTGCTTTTTTCAGTAATTGTTCCAGTTTGATTCTGAGCTGGCCCAGTTCCTTCGATTTGAAAGAGCTTTTGGTTTTTTCAAGAGCCCTTACAGCATCCGACAGGCCTTCGACAAGTTCTGTAAGTCTTGGGCAATTCAGGAGATTACATATCGGCGGTTCGTCCCCCTTGTCTGTCAGTATAGTTGTCAGATTTTTTACATCCCGGAAGGCTGCACTTATATTTATCAAGGAAAGATCTAAAAAATTCTTTATAGAGGCGGAAAATGTTCTGTGGTTCTTCTTTTCGAGCACATTCTCAATATCCTGCATTTGCTTCTGCCAGTCTTTGAGCCGGTGTTTGGTGTTGGAAATAGTCTGGAAAAGATTTTGTCGCCTGATTGCCTCGGCGACATTTCTTTTAAGCTCTTCGAAGTCTATCGGCTTAACCATATAGGCGGAGACCGGAAGCTGAATAGCTTCAATCGCTGATTTTTGGGAAGGGAATGCTGTAACAAGAATCGCAGCGGTACCCTTTGAGATATTATTCAATTCCCTGATAAGTTCAAGATCGGGATTCCCCGGCATCTTGATATCAGCAATGAGCAGATCATAGGAAGTCTCGCGGAGTTTTTTAACAGCCGCCTGAGCGTCCTGAACGCAATCACAGTCATATCCCTGTTGGCGAAGGAGTTCTGCGGTTGATTCCCTAAAGGTCTGCTCGTCATCAGCGAGTAATATTCTTCCAATAGCGGACATCTATCTCCTTTCAGCTTGTAACATCCAAACCAACTGTGAATCGCCCTGCACCGAACCCGTATAACCTCAGAAAACTCAATAGCACTGCCATTTTTGGCCTGGCAGAAAATTATTGAAAGAAAGTTTGTTGTAATTCCAGGCTTACTGATTTAATAGCATCGGTGTATAATCTGGCGGCAGATGCCGATTCAAAACCGAGTATTTCACATAGTTGTTTTGCATCTGTACCGTTTTCTATAAGTTTATTCGCATAGCTGTGTCTTAAA
>JAQTQF010000110.1 GCA_028712345.1 Phycisphaerae bacterium
CCAGGCTCGGCGGCAATGTATCAAACCTGATACCGCAGGATATTTTTACAAAACTCCAAACGCGGCTCGCGGAAAAAGGCACTCAACAGGAAAAAGACAATTGTATAGAATAACCGTAACAACATCTTTTCGCGCAGCCCATCAGCTCGAACTGTCCGGCAAAATCGAGCCGCAGCACAGCCACGACTGGCAGGTCAAAGCCGCTGCCTGTGGGAAAAAACTCGACGATAACGGTCTGCTGTTCGATTTTAACCAACTTAAAAAAATACTCGACGATACCATCGGCCAATTTAAAGACCGAAAAATCGAAGATTGTCCCTGCTTTAAGGGCATAAATGCTTCTGCCGAAAATGTCGCTAAATATATTTATAAATCCATAAAACCGCTTTTGCCTAAACGAATAGAGCTTTTATTCGTAGAAGTTACAGAAACGCCAGGCTGCAAGGCTCGATATGAATAAATAAATACCTGTTTAGTCCGCTTTGCGTATTGCCGATAATAATTATGGGCGTTTGTAGAATGTTGAATATAATCTATTTTAGAAGATATACTTATGCAATGTGAATTATGTAAAGTCAAGGCCGCAACTGTTCACCTTACGGAAATAATCGACGGCCGGCGAACAGAAAGCCATCTTTGTCAGGCCTGTGCCCAGAAAGAAGGCATTTCAATAAAAAGTCAGCTCTCACTCAACGAGCTTTTAAGTTCCCTCATCGCCGCTCACGAGCAAACCGATGAACAGGGCGCCGCCGAAGCGGAAAAAAGCTGCCCTGTCTGCGGAATGACTATGGATATGTTTCGCAAGCAGGCCGTGCTCGGCTGTCCGAACGATTATGAGGTCTTCGGAAAGACCCTTGAACAGCTTATCGAAAAAGCTCACGACGGCAATCTGATGCACAAGGGAAAAATACCTGCGGGCGTATCGCAGGAGGAAGTTTCAAATACAAACAAAAAAGAAGAACTCAAAAAGCAGCTTGACCGGGCCGTCGCCGCCGAGGATTACGAACTTGCCGCCAAATTGAGAGACCAGTTAAAGACAATGCAATGAGACTTAACCAGTTAAGCTTGAAAATATCACAATGGTTCAATACAGAAGCGCCTCTGTCGGATGTCGTGATATCGTCAAGAATAAGACTTGCCCGCAATTTAGCCGGGCACAAATTCCTCTGCCGCTGCGACGATGCGGAAAAACAGGAGATTCTCAACATCTTAAAGGAAACAATCCTTTCGCTTGACCAGCTTGGAGATATATTTTTTATCGACATATCGCACGGCAGCGATGTCGAAAGAGACCTGCTTGTCGAAAGACAGCTAATCAGCCGAAACCTCGCCGCCGGCATTGGCCCCCGCGGAGCCGTTATCGCCGGAAATGAACTTTTCACCGCTCAGATAAACGAAGAAGACCATCTGCGACTAAGCACCCTTGCTCCGGGCCTTAATCTCGACAAATGCTGGCAGCGAATCAACGCTATCGACGATGCCGTCAGCAGAAAAGTAAAATACGCCTTCAGTTCCAAATACGGCTTTCTTACCGCCTGCCCCACCAACCTCGGCACAGGCATAAGGGTATCGGTAATGCTTCACCTGCCGGCTCTTAAAATGACCGAACAGCTAAAACAACTCTTTGAATCGGCAAAAGATATGAACCTCACCGTTCGCGGCCTTTTCGGAGAAGGCACAGAAGCCGTCGGCGACTTTTTCCAGATATCGAATCAGGTAACGCTCGGCATCTGCGAAGAAAAAACCGTCGAGCAGTTTATGTCGTTGATAATTCCCAAAATTGTCGAATACGAAAGACTTGCCCGCGACAAACTGCTCGCCAAAGACACTACTATTTTGGATGACAGAATTTCAAGGGCGCTTGCTGTTTTAAAAAACGCCAAGTTGATAAGCTCTCACGAAGCAATGTTCCTCCTGAGCAATCTGCGAATGGGAATAAATATGGGGCGAATAAAGGAAATCTCCATTGATACGATAAACGAGTTGTTCCTGCTCACCCAGCCTGCGCATCTTCAGATAAACAAGGGCCGAAGCCTCGATGCCGAACAGCGGGACATCCTCCGCGCCGAAACCCTCCGCGCAAAATTAAATTGATACTACCGCCCCTTGACTACTGCCTATTGCCTACTGTCTACTGTTTCACAAACAGATAGTACAATTTTCCTTCCTGATAAACTCCGCCGGCTCGTTTTCCCGCCGCATCGCCTATGCCGATATAGATATCGCATCTGCCCGGCGCCCTGATTGCCCCGCCGGTGTCCTGGTCAAAAGCAAAACCGGTATAAGGCCTGTCGCTCATTAGGCCGTCCTTTTCATAAGGCAGCCTCGTTGAAATAAATGTCAGACTTGCCGGCGGGAAAATCGATTTATCAGTCGCGATGCTTCGCAATGGAGTAACCTCCTCGTTTAAGCTGCCGCGAGGATTGCCCTTTTCTTGCGTAAAGAACACAAATCGCGGATTCAATGCCGTATAACTTGCAACCTCATCGGGATGCTGCTTGAAGTAAGCAATCATTGCAGAAAGATTCATATTCTGACCGCTAAGCTTTCCCCGGCTTATCATTTCCTTTGAAAGGCTCTTATATTCGTGTCCGTTATTGGCCGCATAACCGACACCCGTCAGTCTGCCGTCCGGCAGTCTGATTCTCGCCGAGCCTTGCACATGGGCGATATAAACCTCGAACGGATCGCCAAGCCATATCAGCTCAAGACCTGCAAACATATTCGACTTTTCAATTTCCTGCCTTGCCGGAAAAGGCTCATACCTGCCGTCGGCAATTTTTCTACCGAGAATCTCGCCCTTTTGTCCCTTAACAAGGTCAGGCGGCTGTCTGTAAAGCGGGTATTTAAATTTTTCAGTCCTGCTCTTGGACCCGTCGAATATAGGCGTATAATAACCGGTAAACAGAACCGTTCCCCTGTTATCGCACCCGACGGAAATATAAACATCGAATTTTTCACGAATCGCCGCGTTGAGCTCTTCGCCGCGAAGAGACGAATCGAGCATCTGTCTAAATTGCTTGAGACTGTCAACTGCCCGCTGATGACTTATATCACCGATTGGAAAAAATCCCTCGCTTGACGGCTTAGAAAGATAGTTAAGACTTTTATTCAGCGAACTTTTCACATCGAGCAGGTCGAAACCGGCTATCGTAAAATCAGGAATTTCCGCCGGATTGGTTATCTTGCGCAGGGCAAGGGCGCCGGGGGCAAGAGGAGTATCATAAGCAGGCTTTTCCTCTACCCGTTCGAGCTTTTTGGCCTTTTGACAGCTTGAGGAGGAAAACCCAATAACTACCAGCAATAGAACAAGTAATGTCTTTTTCATACCTTTTCCAACTTTCAAAAATTAGACTAATTTATCCTTACCGCCAGACAGTATTTTATACTACTTCTACAAAAACTGCAAAAAAATATGGCGGCTTTTGAAATTGCCTGACGGAAGTAAAAAAGTAAACGGGTAAACCGGGGGACGGTGAAAAACATCCGCTCGTTCACTCATCCACCCATTAACCCATCAACCCACCGACGATTTATCGCCTTTGCCAGACCCCCTTTGAGCCCGTTCGATAAAGAAAATATGAAATTATCGAAAATTGTTCAAGTATTTCGGTATTATCGCAGATGGTATCAGAAGGCCTGCAAATTTTCGACAAACCTTCTTCAACAGCCTCTGCGATTTTCTCTGTCTGGTCTTCAAAAAAATCGCCAAGGTCGATAACTTCAAAAAAACTCATTACAAAAACCGCAAGAGTCTGCTTCTTTGCTCTGATGCCCTTCTGTTTTATCTTTGCCGATTTGTCGGTATGCACGATTCTTAATTTTTCTAAATCGCCCGTCCATTTATACGCCGGCTTTTTCAGCGCCGACAATTTCTCAATTTTCTTTTTCAGCTCTGCCGCCAATTCAAAATTTAATTCTCTTGAGACCTCAGTCATCTGCTGCTCGAGTTTTTCTATTCTCTGGGCAGGCCCAGCCCCTGCCGAGAAAGCGTCTTCCATAATATCCCGATATTCTTCTTCGCTGATTTTCCCTGCACATATTCCGCCGCAAGAAGCCATCTGCAAGTATGGACAGCTCGCCGAAGTAGCAGGATTATTTACAAGGTCGCTCCTTCTGCAAAGTTTAAAAGCGTCTTCAAGTGCATTCAAGGCCGCCTGCGCCGCTTTCTGCGAAGGATAAGGCCCGAGTATTTTTTCTGTCGTTTTGAATGCAGGTTTTTTTGTTATCGAGAAAAATGGAACTTTTTCACTGACCTCGGTTTTGATAAACCATGGACGAACAAATTTAATATGGTTTTTATAGTCGGAGCCGAATACTTTTCTTACCGCATCAAGATGTTTTATCGCCAGCCGGAATCTGGGCGGACAGACTGAATAATAAATTTTCGCGGTAATGCTCTTTAAATCCGCCCGCTTCGATTTTTCTTCCTGCTCAGCAAATTTATTTTTTACGACCCGTCTGATACTCGAAGCGGCCAAAAGCTGAATGGGATTATCCTGTTCGTCGGCAAAAAGAACAAGCCCTGCCGAACTCGGCAGAGTTTGTCTATCCTGAGATAGAAGACTGTTTTCAAAAATTTCGTTTAGCGTTTCCTGCATTATTCTAAAATCCATAATACCTGAATTACTATACAATGAAGGATTTTTATCTCAAGGATTTTAACGAGATATGTTTTTCTGAGTCGCTTAGCCCTGCCATCTCGTATGGCAGGGTTCAGAGCCCAAGCGATAGCGAAGGGAGAATATAAGCCGAGTCCGCCTCTGGCGGACTATGGCGGGGTTCGCTTGTCGCGGCGAAGGCCCACAGGGACGAAGGCGGGAATCCATTCCTGAATTACTCACACAAATATTATTCTTACTCCTCCATAGTACGCTAAATTTACCCCCATCCCTGTCCATGAAATCGGGCATATTCATCAAACTCAAGACCGATATTGCAGAACTCAGCTGCCCCTTCTATCTCAGGAAACAGAGACATATCATTAATGTCCATTGTACTCAGTCGCCGCAAAAATTCTTCACGATTTTCCTTGCTGTCAGTAAGTTCTATTTTAATAAGCCACGGCTCATTACAATTGACACACGAATGGTCTTTTACGATATCCTCAATTGCTTTCCCGTTTTTTGTTATAGTAAATAACCCCCGCTGTTCAATAAGCCTTGGATGCTCCAAAGACATCGGGGCAAAATATTCAATGCCTGTGTTAAATATGCCAGTTTCTTTATAATTGTCACAGACCTGTTTATAATTCAATCCCCATATAACCCTGTATTTCGTCTCGCCATTTGCCATATTACTGTGATTGTTATTTTTCCCCTTGAAAGCAAAGTAATTCGCAACATATGGCGAATAACACCAATCCAGAATTGGTGCCTTCAGTCCATAATGCCGTCCCAGCGCCCAGATGTGGTTCTTGTTTTGTTTTGCTAAATCCTTTAAGTCCACTACAGTAAGCCTGAATTCTTTCAGTCTGCTTCTAACTGCATAGGCAAAAGAATTAAGATGTCTCTGTATAACTGTTTCTCTATCAGAGCGACAAACGAAATCACCGTTATCCTCCTTGAATTCCCTGTCAAGAGAGGATAGCAACTTCCAATCCGCACACCTATGTCCTCGCCAAATATAATTTCCTAAATAAAGTTTATTACTCGATTGTTTATCTTTATTTGTAGTAAATTTGTCATTGAATAAATTAGAGAAGTCGTCCCATGAATATGCTTTCTTCTTATCTTTAGGATATATTATTATACCCCCTTCCTTTCTGCAGTCCATTTCATCTGCCACTGCGTTTACCCCTAAAATCCGTCTGATTTTGATATTTTAGAGAATATTCAAAATCTTATAGTACATACTCTTTTTGTCAATCCTTCTTTCCCCCAAATAAATCAGCGTAATCTGCCTAATGCCACTCTGCGAAGCATTGCTACGAAGCATGAATCAGCGTTTAAATCAAATACCACACTTATCCGCCTCCGGCAGTTCCTCATTGGAGGTTCGAAGTTCAGTGTTTAATGTTTACCCGCCTCTGGCGTGGTTGGGCGTTATCAATAGAATTCTACTCTTTTTCTTCCCCCCAACGCAACTTATCCCCCGGCGTAATTCTTTTGTTTTAAGGCAATTGGCGCAGCCGGCAAAATTTAAAGTGCAAATCCGGCTGAAGTTCACTTCAAGCAAGGGGTTAGCTTTGAATTTTTACAGTCCCGATTTTTCGGAACTGCCTTAAAGCAACTAACAGTGAAAATCCGTGAAATCCGTGTCAAAAACAGTTATCAGCAGTCAGCTTTCAGTTATCAGTAAAATCAGCGGAATCAGCGTTTAAAAAGTACTCAAAAACCCCTCAAAACCTCCTCAAAACTCCCCAATTTTCTTAAATTTCCACCAAACTTGTC
>JAQTQF010000111.1 GCA_028712345.1 Phycisphaerae bacterium
GAGCGGCCAGAAACTCAAGCTCCTTTTCGCTCCTGAGATGCGGAGCGTGGTCCGAGGCCAGAGCGTCAACCGTGCCGTCTTTGATAGCCTGCTTGAGAGCGGCGATATCTGCATCGGTTCGCAGCGGGGGATTTACCTTATAATTAGTATCGTAATCGCAGCAGGCATTGTCGGTCAAAAGCAAATGATGCGGCGAAACCTCGCAGGTAACCGGCAGACCTTCCTTTTTTGCCTGCCTGATAAGTTCAATCGAACGGGCGGTTGAAATATGCTGAGCGTGATAACGCATATTTGTTTTTCTGACAAGCTGGATGTCCCGCCAGAGCATCATTTCTTCGGCAAGCGGGTCGAGGCCGGGCAGGCCGAGTACGGTTGAGTTATAGCCGGCGTTCATAACACCTGCTCCTGCGAGCGAATTGTCCTGACAATGCTGGCTTATAACGACATTTTTTAGCATTGAAGCGTATTTCAACGCCTTGAGCATTATAGCGGCATTCTGCACGCCGCTGCCGTCGTCAGTAAAACCTACAGCGCCGGCCTGAGCCATAAGACCCATCTCGGCTAACTGCCGGCCTTCTCTTTTTTGCGTGATAGCGCCCATTACATAGATATGAGTTTTTCTCGCCTGTCTGCCCATTCTGTGAATGTATTCGACGCTTGTCGCATCGTCTATCGGCGGGTCGGTGTTCGGCATACAGACAACAGAGGTAAAACCTCCCGCAACCGCGGCGGCTGAACCGGAAGCGATTGTCTCTTCTTCCTCATCGCCCGGCTGGCGGAAGTGAACATGAATATCAATCAAACCCGGCAGGACTAATTTGCCTGCCGCGTCGATTGTGGTATCCGCCTGCGTTTTAACCTGTCCGACCTCGGCAATTTTTCCGTCAACGACAAGAACATCGGCCTTGCCGTTGATTTTGTTGGCCGGGTCGATTACGAATCCGTTTTTTATAAGTGCGCTTTTAGCCATTTAACCCAAAACTCAAAACCAAGAATTCAAAACTATTTTTTTATCGCCGCTCCCTGATTGACAAGGAACATAACAGCCATTCGAACCGCAAGGCCGTTGGCTACCTGTTGAAGTATGACACTGTTAGGCCCGTCGGCTACTTCGCTTTCAATTTCCAGACCTCTGTTAATCGGACCGGGGTGCATAACGAGAATATCGGGTTTTGCCTTTTTCATTCTCTCGACCGTCAGGCCGAAGTAATGCGAGTATTCCTTGATCGAAGGGAATGGATTTGACCCCATTCTTTCAAACTGTATTCGAAGCATATTGATTACATCAAGTTCGCCTAAACAATCGTCAAGCGAATAGCTTACTTTTACCGGCAGTTTTTCGACCTTTGCGGGCATCAGGGTAGGCGGGCCTACAAGGATAACCTCGGCGCCGAGTTTTGTCAGTGCATAGATATTGCTTCTGGCGACTCTCGAATGCGCAATATCGCCGACGATTCCGACCTTAAGGCCTTCGAGCGAGCCTTTGATTTTTCTTATGGTATAAGCATCTAAAAGTCCTTGGGTAGGGTGTTCGCAGTATCCGTCGCCTGCATTTATGACACAGGCGTTTATATTCCTGCTCAAAAACTTCGGGGCGCCTCCCGCGCTGTGTCTTATTACTACTATATCAATTCCCATCGCCTCGAGGTTTCTGGCGGTATCGAGCAGGGTTTCGCCCTTGCTGACGCTGCTGGATTTCTGAGTAAATTCTATGACATCTGCGCTTAATCTGTTGGCGGCCAGCGAAAAGCTGTTGCGTGTTCTTGTGCTGTCCTCGAAGAAAAGATTGACCACGACTTTGCCGCGGAGGGTAGGGGCTTTTTTGACGCTCCTTGTGCTGATTTCCTCAAAACCTTCGGCGGTATCGAGAATGTGCTCGATTTCCTGGCTGCTTAAATCCCGCAGACCTATCAGATGCTTATGCTTCCAGATAAACTGATTTTTTTTCATATTACAATTACTCTGTCCTGTTCATCCGATTCAACGAAATTTACCTGCACGGATTTATCGACGGGCAGGTCGATTTTCAGACCGGCAAAATCCGCCGTGATAGGCAGTTCTCTTCCGGTTCTTTCGACAAGTACCGCAAGCCTTATCGCTTTTGGCCTGCCGAAGGCTATAAGCGCATCCATTGCCGCTCGCGTGCTTCTGCCAGTGTGCAGAACATCGTCAACGAGAATGATGACTTTTTCGCCTATGTCAAAGCCGATTTCGGTGCTTCTTACAAAGGGCTGAGAATCTCCCTGGGGCTCGTTTATGTCGTCCCGATAGAGGGTTATATCAAGAGTGCCGCAGGGGATTTCGGTTTTTAGGATTTTGTTTAATTTGTCGCACAGCCGCATAGCAAGGATTTCCCCTCTGCTGCGAATACCGATAATAGCAATCGTATCGACTTTGCCTGTTCGAGAGGCAATGTCATCAGCCAGGGCGGTGATGCAACCGGCGATTTTATCGGAGTTTAACAGAACTTCCATAATATTGCTTCATTCCAAACTCGTTTATTCCGAAACAGCTTAGGGGAAAGTATAGCAACTGTTGGATACTTTAGCAAGTGAACAAATTTACCTCGTTTTTGGCCCTTACCCGTTTGGCGGCAAGAGGTTAAAAAATAATTCAGGCAGTCTGGTAAAACTGAGTAAAATGTGGTATAATGATCCTGTATATTTTTTGATTTTTTAGGATAGTTTTTTGAGAAGTCGTTTTTTAGATATTTTGGCGGTTTTCCTCCTGTTTTGTACCTCGCCGGTACTTGCAGGAATCGAGCCTGCTGCGCTTGATGTTGCCGGTGTTTACAAGGTTGGGGATATTGACCCTAATCTTACCGGCAAAGGCGTGAACATTGGTCTTGTCTGCCGAAGCGATACCTACAACGGCTTGGATCCACGGAATGATTACAGGCCTGATATTTCGCACGATTGCTTTAAAGATATGGAAATTAAATTTTATGATGACAAGCCCGAACAGGCGGGTGTTTCGCCTCATTCAACCGCAATAGCGTCAATACTTGCCGGTTTGGATGCCAATGCAGTGTCTTCGGAGTTTGGCGGATTTTCATATGAAGGCGTCTGTCCGGATGCGCAGATTGATGTTTACGAATTTCGTCACTTCATTGCCGAGTATGTTTTTGAGGGTTTTTGGCCGCAGGTTGATTTGCTTACGATGAGTCTCGGCTGGGTGGTTGAGGACTGGTGGACAAGGGGCATAGACAATATGGCTGAGAATTTCGGCGTATTAGTTATCGCAGCTATCGGGAATGGAAAATCAGCACATGATTTACCTTTGTATCCGGCGGCTGGGGCGAATGTTCTTGCGGTCGGTGTGGCCGACTCGGCAGGAACTTTGACGAATTTCAGCGTTCCTGACCCGAATCGTTCAACACAAGGACCAACGCTGGATGGCCGATGCAAGCCGGATATTATTGCCCCCGGCAATTGTCTTATAGCTCTGGCGGGTACCAAAGACGGTTTTGCCGCAAGCGGAGATTATTCGAGTTTTGCCGCCCCCGTTGTTACCGGTGTCGCCTCAATGCTTATCCAGAAGGCCAGAAGCAATCCCGATCTTCGGCTTGCCGCTTCGCCGTTTATGGGCAACTGTATCTTAAAATCAATTCTGATGACCAGTGCGAAAAAACTGCCCGGCTGGCATAAAGGTTTTGATTCGAGCGATGATGACCATGAATATCCGCTTGATTTCAAGCAGGGCGCCGGGATGGTTGATGCCAAGGCTGCTTACAATGTCCTGACCGCAGGGGTGCAGATGGGCGGGGATATTAAAACTTCCGGCTGGACGGTCGATATAATTGAACCGAATTACAGCTCGGAAAAAGTTTATAATTTCAAAAATGAAAAGACCGAAGAGGCTCATCTTTCGGTTGTGCTTACCTGGAACAAGGTTTATCAAAACAGATACCCGTTTGAGCCGTTATCGCAAAGACAAGCGGATTTACAGATTGAGCTGTGGAAGACCGAAGCCGGCGGCAATCAGGAGCTTGTCGATTACAGCGACAGTCCCGTTGATAATATCGAACATCTTTATACGAATATCGAGCCGAACACCGAATACAAACTTGTCGTTTCTCACAGCGACAATTCAGAATTACCGCAAGTTTCCATACCTTATGCGATATCGTGGCAGGTTAAATAATATCGCATACCCTTTCCTATACCTGGGTTTTGCTTAAATTTTTCCGCACAAAATTACCGCTAACGCAATTTCCGGTGTTTTACCGGACCTTGAAAATTTTGTTTGTCCCCATTTCGCAAAACTCAATTTATTTCTTATTATTTATATGTGCAGCATCTCCCCTGTCCCTGGGTTTCTATCCGGGATTGAGAGTGCGGCTCTGTAGAAAATAATGTTAAAGGCGTGAGGTTGAAATAAAATGCTGAATGTTAAATACATCTTTAGGGTGTTTGTTGCGTCAATTTTATTGACTGTTTGCCTGACACAGGCAACAACCCTGAATATCGGTCAGGTCGGGCTCTGGGCAGGCGGAACTATCGGTTTTGGGGACAATGTTTCGGTTGCCGGTTCGATAGCTTCAGGCGGGAGTATTTCTGCCGGCAACAATATGAGCCTTAATTCGATTTACACCGAAAGCGGCATTTGGACGGGCAATAATTCCATTATCAACGGCGACATTCTTGCCAACAGACAGGTGCAAATCGGCAATAATGTTGTAATCAGCGGTTCGGTTACAAGTTTTGGCGATTTTACGCTGCCCGTGCTTGGTTTAATGGAGCAGACTGCTATTGGGACAAATGATATTTACGGTAAAAAGAACAGCACAACCACTGTTTCAGCTGATTCGTATAGAGATTTCAGCTTTGATAAAAACACAACTCTCAATATTTCTGCCGGCCAGTACAATTTGCGGAATTTCTGGGTGAATAGAAGCAGCACCGTCAATGTCGATACTTCGGCAGGCGATGTTGTGCTTAATGTCTCCGGCAGTTTCGGTACATCGAAAGAGGTGTCGTTTGTGAACAGCGGTCCGGGCAATTTGTATATAAATGTTTTCGGCCATGATGTCTGGCTTGATGACAGTGTCAAACTAAGCGCTGTTTTGAAAGTTTACGGCGGCAACATTGACGCGGATAATTCAGTACAGCTTTCGGGTCAATTTTTCGCTACCGGCGATATATGGCTGGGCAACAATTCCAGTCTTTCTTTTGTTTCGGGTACACCGGCATCGTCAATACCTGAGCCGGCGTCATTGGTAATATTTGCGGTAATGGGTCTTTGCAGTTTTATTGTGAAAAACCAGCGTCCCAAATATACAGAAGTCCCGGCGTCGTGAGAGACGACAAACTGTCCATATTAAATTTGAAGATGCTCTGTGCACCAAACAGAGTTTCTATGCTGAACGGCTCAGTGTATTCGACAACTTTCGTATTGCTTATATTAGCCAGAGATTCGGCCAATACGATTGCTTCCTGAATATAACCGATATCGTCAATGAGCTTGTTCTCAAGAGCCTCCGGTGCATTATATATACTGCCGTCGGCAAGTGTTTTTACCTGTTCTTCCGTTAGAACATCTTCTCTTGATTTTGCCACGATACCTACAAACCTTTCATAAGCGGGCATAATGAGTTTGTTATTGAGATAGGCGGCTTGTTCTTCAGTTACAGGCTCAAATGTCGTGGGCCAGTCTTTTTTTGTGCCGGATTTTGCGATAAATGGTTTTATTCCCAGTTTCTGTTCGAGCAGTTCCTGAAGGACGAAATGCCCCATTATTACGCCTATCGACCCTGTGATTGTGGTAGGTTCGGCAATGATTTTGTCGCAGGCGCAGGAGGTATAGTATCCGCCTGAGGTTGCGATGGTCTCCATAAAAGCCACAGCGGGTTTGCCGCTTTCGGCTTTGAATCTGCAAATTTCGTCGTAAATTCTGTCGCTTGCGGCCACGGCTCCGCCGGGGGTGATTGTTTTGAAGATTACCGCTTTTACGGTATTATCTTCTCTGGCGGCCTTTATTTGCTTAATCACCTTTTCGCTTAAATCGTTATTGATAATACCTTCGATTCTTATGACCGCAATCTTGCTCGATGCCCGTCCCTTCTGGAGGACCTTTTCAAGATAATGGTCGCCTCTGTCGCTGGTCAGTAAAAATGTCGAGGCGACGAGCGCCAAAGCGAGAATCAAATTAGCGATTATAGAAAAAGCGAGCACCACTGCGAAAAATATCTTCCAGCCGAGACCCTTTGACGGATTTCTTTCGGGCATCTGCGCCAGGTTAGTGTTTTCAATAGAGTCCATTTTTCAGTCCTTTCGTATCAGATTTTCCCCCATAATTGTAAAGATGTCGGGATGAAATGTCAAAATGCTTTTTGATGGGGCAGAATGTTTGGCAAACTCTCAATTTTTT
>JAQTQF010000112.1 GCA_028712345.1 Phycisphaerae bacterium
TCTCATAAGTTTGGTATTAATATTCTGTAACTCTGCGGTTCGCTGTGCGACTCTCTGCTCAAGTTCGGAATGAGCCTTTTTAAGCCGCTCATCGGCCTTGAGTCTTTCAGTTATATCCTGACCTGTTGACAGCAAGCCGATTACCTTGCCGTTATAATCTCTTAAAGTTCTGCCGTACCATTCAATATGCCGCAGTCTGCTGTTTTTTGTAACTATGGGGTTTATGTTAGCGTCAATATGGATATTATGCACTGCCTCCTGAAAAACACGGGTTACTTTCTGCCTATATTCAAAGGGCAGAAAAACATTAAACCAGTTCTTGCCCTTAACTTCCTCGAGTTTATAACCTGACAGTTTCTCGAAATATGGATTGAAAGTTACGATATTTGCATCGTTATCCAAAACCAGAACGATAGTTTGAGCGGTTTCAATCAGTCTCTTTGCAAAATCCCTTTCCTGTTTCAATTCTTTTTTATAATCAAATCTTTTCAGAGTTATAGCCAAATCTTTTGCTGCTGTCTCGAGAAACTCAATTTCTGATTCTGTCCAGGGTCGGCTATCGGTGCAGTTATCGAAACTTATAAAGCCCTTCAGTTGGTCATCAATCAGCACGGGAACGACAAGCAGTGCTTTTATCTGCAGTGAGTTCCAATGATCGAATTGTTCAGGCGGAAAATTTTTCGCGCCAAAGCTTATGTATCCGCCGTTTGTCAGCGTCTTGTACCACCCCGGGAAAATTTCTCCGAAAAAGCGTTTTTCTACCAGCTCTGTCGGCACAGGCAAGAATTTTTCATTGCGGCGCCATTGCATTTTTCGTTTAAAGGACATATCGAGATTGTCATCGGTAACTTTTAAGAATATATGTACTCTATCGGCGCCGGAAGCGGGCCCTAAAGCGTTAAGAAATTCTTCATATTTTATTTCCGATATTGAGAGCAAAAGTATCCCTGCCGCTTTATCAAGAGCTTCGAGATATTGTTTGTGTCTGGCCAGTTCCTGTTCCCGCTGTTTTCTTTCGGTAATATCTCTTGCTACGCCGCACATACTGACAGGCCTGTCGTTTTTGTCTTTTATGAGCCATGTCCGGCACTCGACGATAAATGTACTGCCATCCTGAGCTGTGTTAACAATTTCTCCCGACCATTTGCCTTTTTCAAGAGTAGTTTGAATTATTTCCTGCTGAGTTGCGCCTAAAGAGGAGTCGTCACCGAAGATTTTAACTGACTTACCGCGAAGTTCATCTTTGTTACTCTTGATCCAGTTGCATTCGGTTTGATTTACATAGATAATTTTTCCCTCGAGGTCTGTTGCTGTAACGCCATCGCCGATTTCGTCAAGCAGCATCGCCTGAAAACGAAGCTGTTCCTCTGATTTGGTCAGTTCTTTATGGGCTTTGCGTAATTCAAACCATCTTCTGAAGCAGAATATCATCATTACTGCCGCCAGAAAGGCGATTGCAAGCAGCAATTTGTCATATTGAAGGTGCCCGGTACTTGAGGACCGGTAAAATCCTTCAAAAAAACCAAGATGATTTATGAACTCGAACAGGATGACCGCCAGAACAATTGCCGCGGCAAATTCTATTTTTGCCTTATTTGTCGAAAACAAACTGTCTTTTCCTCTGTTCATAATTCGTAAAAACTTCTCAAATATCAGGGTTATCCTGAAAGAATGACACTTTTTCTGCCTGGTAACAAGCAGGGGGACTCTTGGTTGCGTTTTCCTCGTGGTTGCTAAACCGCTTTTAAAACAGGTCAATCTATTGCTGAAGAAGGCCCTTGCCTTTAGCTATTATACAGCGATACTGTAAGTTGGAACAGGATATTTATTAGTGGTGGTCTTGTCAATAAGCAATAGTAGCATTTTTTGGCAAAATTTCTGTTTTTACCAACTGATTAGGAAGAAGGGATTATTATAGATACAACAAATACGGTGAAGATATATCCTGATTAAACGGATTGATTTGGGATAATAAAAAAAGCTCCCGTTTTTTAGCGGGAGCTTTTTGTTTGCGGTTTTTATTAAGACACTTACTGTACCAGGCCGTCTCTTGTATTCCACCACGAGGAAATGAGCTCATTACCTACGTCATCCTTTATATGGACTCTGTACGAAGAAGGATTTGAAGTTGTAAAGTAATAGAACTGTGAGGTGGAGTATATCACCGGCTGAGAACTGTCTGCCGGAGTAAACCATCCGCTGTCAATACCGCTGCCGGCACATTCAAACCAGTATGAAACCGGCGGGTTATCATCATCCGTTGCTGCCACGGCCACCATATAATGTTCCCAGTGAACCCCGTCGTAGGCCACAGCATAAGGCGTTACAAACCACAATCCATTTACTGTCGGAGTATAAACCGGATAGGTCTGGTCAGGAGCGGTGTAGTCCATCCGCACCCGGACAGAAATTGACGCAAGAGTTTCGTTTTGGTTTATCGTTTTATCCCGTGCCTTGACCTTGTATTCATAGACAGCATTAGGCTCAAGGTCGAAATCTTCATAAATTGGGCTGTCCTGCCAGCCGCTGTCGTTTCCGCCGGGATTGCCGCTCAGTTCATAGAAGTAGTATTGCACACCGCAGGGGTCGTCGATGGCGGTTGTTGCAATCATCGCAATCGAATTCGGCGATGTCGGATAAGGCATTATTGCCCATGTCATCTGATTCGGCTCAGGAGGAGTCCAGTCTTCTCCCGGCACGGCATAAACTTTTGGAAAGCTCCAGCCGGTTTCGTTACCGCGAGCGTCTCGAGCCTGAACCTTATAGCCGTACAGCGTCTTGAAGGTAAGCCCCGTATCTGTGAAGTTCGGATCGCTGAACCAACCGAGGTATGCTATGCTTCCATCATAGTTCTCACGGCAGAAACGATATTCTACCGGCGAGCCGGAATAATCCTTCGCCGTTGTTGCTCGCATAGTAATTTCGTTCAAACCTGCGGAACGCGGCAAAATTTGCCATGTCATCGGGTCCGGTGTCGGCGGTGTAGTTTCTTCTTTATTCCAGTATTCTGCGAATAGAGCGAAGTCCTCAAAGTTAACATTACCGTCTTCGGTTAAATCGCTTCCGTGACAGAAATACGGGAATGTACAATTTTCAAAGAGCCAGTCGTGAGCGAATATCCATAAGTCGCTCATATCAACCTGGCCATCATAGTTCAAATCGCCGGGCAAATCGCTATTGAGCAGATAATGGAATCCCATATCCGTGTTGCCGTTATCGATAGCCAAAGCGAATTTTGTTGAATGGTCTGTTCTCGTGGTATGTCTGAACAGGTTGCTGTCTGCAGCCAGTCCGAAGCCGGAATCGACGCATGGACTTGTTGTTGTCTGGCCGGTTGGCTGACTGAGATAACAATTACCCCAGTAACCGTTAATAAACAGCGGGCTGTCCAAACTTGTACCTGGCAGATTGCCGCTGCCCCAGAGCAGCTTACAGCCGCTTGCGGTATCGACAAATGTGCCGGTTTGAGCGTTTCGTACATCACTGTAACTTACGGATACCGTGGCAGGATACTTATCAGCCGCCGAAAATGGGCTGCCGATGGCTATTGATTTGCCATATTCTGCATTATTATTCCAGATAATACTGTTGATTATATCTACGGAAGCTTCATAAGCGCAACTGACCCCGCCGCCGAGACCGGTTGAGAAACTGCTGCCGGCAGGGGTAGTGTTACTTGTTATTGTGCAGTTTGACAGCGACAATTTCGTGTTCCAGTTAGCTGAAATACCTCCGCCGTCTATATCGGCTGTGTTATTTCTAATAAGGCAGTTGTGCATATTCGGTTCAAATGTGCCTGAGAAATATGCTGCGCCGCCGGATGTATAGGCTCTGTTGCCTGCGAAAGAGCAGTCATAAAATTTTGTACTGCCTGAAGTAACATAAGCTCCGCCGCCCTGTCCCTGTCCGCCGCGACCGCCTGCTGCATCCGGGCTGATTGCGGTATTGTTTACGAAATCGCAATCGAATAATATTGAATCGCTGTTGATGAGCAGTATTCCGCCGCCGAGCATTGCCTGGCCGTCATAGAAACCGCTGCTGCTTATGCGCGAGGAGATATTTTCCCAGTAGATTGCACCTCCTGCACAGGCGCGGTTATTTATGAATTCGCAGTTTTTCAGGACTGGTTTTGCCGAATTTTCCGCACAAAGTGCGCCACCGTAACTTATGGTCGAGTCGTAAAGCACACCGATATCGGGGTTGTTGTAATCCGGTGCGTCGGAACCGCTGATTTGGCCGTAGGCATAGGCTTCGTTGTCAATGAATATACAATCAGTGAAGCTCGTCTCGCTACCGGCATCTACATAAGCAGCGCCGCCGAATGAATCTATTGCATAATGCTCCATTGGATACCCAAAAGACATATCGGAACCGCTAATACCGCAGACACCGCCATAGGCGCGGTTGCCCTGGAACAGGCAGCCCTCGAATTCGGAGTTGCTGTTAGGGTCGCAGTAAACAGCGCCGCCGTAACCGCTATATCTCCAGTATTCTTCATATGGTCCGAAGTCCCATACCTGTCCCCATACTCCGCCGTTCGGGTCGCCCCAGGACCCGCCATGCCCCCATCTTCCGGTGGCATCTCCGCCGTTGCTGCCTCGTACCCAGCAGTCTATGAAATCACAGTTCTTGAATATCGGGCTGCCGTTATAGATACCTACAGCGCCGCCTCTTGCCCATCCTGCCCATCCGCCATCGCCGTAGTCGCCCTCGCCGTCGCAGGCATTTTCGGCCAGCGCCGAACACCTTACGAATCGGCAGTTACGGATTGTCGGTGAGGCATTCACTATTTTAATGGCGCCGCCGTCAATGGAAAGGCCGTTAATCCCGTCGCCTGAATTCGGGTCGTGTGCGTAGTCAGCTCCGCAGTCAAGGCTGCCTGGGAAATAGTGAGCATCCTGGATAGTTATGCCGTCGATTATCGTGGACCTGTCAACATTTTGAATATCGAATCCGTTGGCCTGGATGATAGTTTTAGCGACTGTGCAGGGGTCGGCGGGGTTTGTTCCGGTAATAGTAACATTTTTTCCGTTAATGGTAATTCTTGAATAGTCGTAGTTGGCTTGCTGGCCGTAATATGTCCCCTGCGAGAGTATAATCTTATCGCCGTTTCCGGCGCCTTCAATCGCGGCCTGCAGGGACGGATAATCGACCGGTACAGTTAATACTCTCTGTGGTCTAAGTAAAACGCTAACGGTTTTGTTGCCGTTCATAGTTACATAATTTACGGTGCTGAAAGAACTATTATTACTTGTACCTGACCAGCTTACGAGGCAGTAACCATTGGCAGGCGTTACGGTAAGCTCTACAACGGTTCCTTCGGGGTATGTACCGCTTAAAGGCGTTATCGAGCCCATACTGGTATCGTTGACACTGGCGGTAAGCGTGTATGTCGGTATAGCTTCAAACTCAACGGTAACTGTTTTATCTTCGGACATCGTTACGGTATTATTTGGGTCTTTCAGTAAATCGTCATCTGTGCCTGTCCATTTTTTAACCTTGTAACCGTAATTTGGCGTTGCCGTAAGCTGGGCAACAGTTCCCCTGAGGTATTTGCCGTTATGGCTTGAAGGCAAAGGCCAGGTTGCAACCGAACCCATGGCCGTATTAGCATCGATAGTTAATTGGTAATAGGTCGCGCCTGTCTTGTAGTGATAGCCCATATCGACCATATTGGCGTCAAATACACCGTCGGTTTGGGTCGTATAATTTTCAAGCCGGGCAGCGATAGCCGTCAAACCGCCTCTGTCGATGCAGAAGCTGTTGACATCCTGGCCGGCAGATATGCGGCTCAGATAATATCCGAGTACGAAATTCGGGTCTTCGTGAATATTATTACTGCTGACATCATCCCAGCCGGTAACACTGTTCCAATAATTCAGGACGCAGCCGTTTTCCGTATAAACAGATACAGACGCAGTGGTAGCCAGGTCGATAGCCTGTATAACAGCTTCCGAAGCCGTGCTGCCGTCTGGAGCTTCAATAAGCACACCGCCTGTATTGATTGCCAGACTGTTAAAATAAGATGTTGCAGTTGCATTGCCGACACCGCCACCTGTAAGTATTGAATATATACTTATGTTTTTGCTGTTTGCCGCATCTGTAACAGTTATGCGTGTATAATCAGTATTCGGTTCGGGGTCGTGCGGCGGGGCATCTCCCATAAGAATTATAATTTTCTTTATATTACTGTCGCTTCGCCATGTTCCCAGCGAATTACCGTCTATGCTGTGCATCAATGCCGAATAGACAGACTCTTCCCAGTCATTGCCTCCGGACGGCGTCAGCCCGTCAATAGCAGATTGAATCACATTTTTGTCTGTG
>JAQTQF010000113.1 GCA_028712345.1 Phycisphaerae bacterium
ATGCTCTTAACCCGTAAGATCAGTAACCTTGAAATCCGGCATCGCTTTGCCGTAGAACTCCATAAGAATAGGACCCCAGCTTCTGCCTTTGGAAACAATATCGCCAAGCCCCTTCGAGACGGCCTGGGACTTCTTCTCTGTATCATCTGACGAAGCAGCAGACGCAGTTTCGCCTTCCGGTCCTGCCTTCCGGCAGCCGATTACCATAAAGGAAAACACAAAAACAACTATCAGCAAAAATAAAATTGCTCTCCTGATTATGGCATTACATTCCATTATATTCTCCGATTCTTTAGATTTATTTAATCTTGACAAAAAAACCGCGGCCGTTATCAATGCCCTCGACAGAAAGCAGAAACCTGCTGTCATTTTTCAGTTGTTCAAAATTTTCACCCGTCGCGATTATTCCAATGCCAGAGGGATATTGGCTGCAAACCAAGTCTACATCACTGACAACCCTCACATCTCTGTCGAAATAGTATACAAATGAAGGGTTAACCTTGCAATAAGCAACCACCTCTCTGCCGTCGGCGCAAATTGAAACATTCCGGGCAAAATCCTTTATTACGAAATTTTCGTTTTCCTGCATACTCTCAAAGCAGGGCCAAAACATAATAAGCACACACGCCGCAGCGAAAAAACATACTATCGCGAGAACTTTTCTGCTACTCGCAAAAAGAACCGCCGCCGCAATGAAAAACGCAAGGGCTGCTGTAATCGAGCAGGTAATTAGATATCTTGCGGCAACGCCGCTCCTCAAAAGCCAGACAATCGCCCCAACCGTACCGGCGGAAAATATAAAAAGGTGAACGGCTAAAAAAATGCTGGAGAACTTTCTGCTATACGCTTTGCGTAAAAATATCATATCGTCAAGGATAATCCCAACAAGAATCGCCATTGCAGGCATCATCGGCAGGATATAATGCTGCCGTTTGCCACCACAAAGACTCATCGCGATAACACCGCCGACGAACCACAGCCACAGGTAAAACATCGGCCGCCGTTTCTTCTCCCACACGCTGTAAAACGGAGCGCCAAGGGCGAGCGGAATAAACGCACTGAACGGCGCCATATACACGAACATAATTTTGAAATAATAATAAAATGGTTTCGAGCCGGCAGCATATTCGCCCGCCGCCCTGCCCAAAAATTCATTTTTCCATATTTCCACAGCCTGCGGACACTTTGCCAAAATAGCTATCGGCCAGGGAAGAAATATAAGCAGAAACAAAATCACACCGGCTGCAGGCAGCAGCTTCGGGATAAATTTCCACTTCCTAAAAATTGCAAAGTAAAAAAATAACGCCGGAAACATCACCGGCAATGGCGCCGGGCCCTTGGCCAGCATCGACAGGGAAAAACTTAACCAAAAAACAAGAGCGTATAAAACCTGTCTCCTGCGACTCTGCGCGATAACCGCCGAATAAAAACTCAGCATCGAAATAGCGACAAAAACCGACAGAGCCATCTCCGGCCGAGCCGTATGACTGTATCTGATAAAACAAAGAGATGTTGACCATATTAGCGACGAAAGTACGGCTATACTGACGCCCAGCCACTCGGAAACAAAATAAAAAATCGCCAAAGCCGAAACAACCGCTAACACTGCCGTTGGAAGCCGAACAACAAAATCGTTTATGCCTCCCGCCGCTTTGGCTGCAGCCGCAACCATCCAGTAACAAAGCGGGGTTTTATTTATTCGCACCTCACCGTTAAAAACCGGAACAACCCAATCCCCGCTATTGAGCATACCTCTGGCCGTCGCTGCAACATACGCCTCATGATTACCGACCGGCGAAAAACTCAATGCCCAGAAAGAAACTAAAACCGAAACTGCCGCAACCGCCAAAAAGGCAAACTTCTTCGCCGTCGCATCATTTACAATTCCGCCGTTCCACATCTGCCTGTTCAATCCTGACTCATCAATTTAATTATCCGCTCAAGGTCATTCGGACATTCGGTCGGCGGATTACTGTATTTACCCGCCCCTTCCTTATGATAATTCACCGTTACATTCGGGTCTTTCAGGCAATGGCCTGTAAGTACACAGGCAACTGTTTCGTTGGGCTTGATAACTTTCTCCGCCAGCAGAACACCCAAACCCGCAATAGTCGCCGCCGAGGCAGGTTCGCAACCCAAACCATATTTTCCTATCAATGCCTTTGCATCGGTTATCGCTTCATCGGAAACGGCACGAACAATACCATTGCAAATTTCAATAGCACGAAGACATTTTTTCAAATTCACAGGCCGGGAAATTTCTATCGCCGATGCGCAGGTATGCGGAGAAAAATTCTTCGCTGTCAGCTCAGCGTAAAAATCCTTATAAATTTTTTCATCGACTTCTCCGCCGTTCCATTTAAGCTTTCTGTTATTCACCAGTTCACACAGGGTATCGGCGCCGGTCGCGTTTATAATCGCAAGCCTCGGTATCCGGTCGATAAGACCGAGCTGTTTCAGTTCGCCGAACGCCTTACCGAACGCGCTGGAATTTCCCAAATTTCCGCCAGGCACGACAATCCAGTCAGGCACAGACCAGCCGAGCCCTTCGAGAATACGATACATAATCGTCTTTTGGCCTTCGAGCCGAAACGGATTAAGAGAATTGAGAAGATACAGCCCCAGTTTCGTGCAAACCGCCTGAACCTGCTTCATACAGTCGTCAAAATCGCCGAGTATCTGAATTGTCTTTGCGCCGTAATCCATCGCCTGGCTGAGTTTCCCGAACGCGATTCTGCCCGACCCGATAAAAACCGTGCACTTTATCCCGCAATGATGCGCGTAAAGAGCGACAGCCGCGCTGGTATTGCCCGTCGAAGCGCACGCGCACGATTTTGCGCCGACCATTTTGGCGTGACTGAACGCCGCGGTCATTCCGTTATCCTTGAACGAGCCGGAGGGATTAAGTCCCTCATACTGAAGATGAAGCGACCCTTTTTCCATCCCGATAAACTCAGCAAGCATATCGTTCTGCTGCAACAGGGTTTGCCCTTCGCCGATGGATACCTTAAACTCATCAGGACAAAAATTTAGCAGTTCCCTGAACCGCCACACGCCGGAAAAATCGAGCCGGTTGTTTCGCGTCGTCCATCGTTTGCCAAAATCGGAAAGCTTTTTCGGTACAGCTATCTTGTCCCAGTTATATTTTATATCCAGCAAATCGCCGCATTGGGGACACTTGAAAAATGCCTCGCTGCATTCGAACTCCGCTCCGCAAGCGGGATTTATGCACTTTTGAAATGCTTGTTTATTTTCTGCCATTCTGTACTCCGTAAGTTCCTGAAATCGCCAATTTTATATCAAAAATTTTGATATGACAGATTACCCCAATTCCTCAAAAAAATCAAATATTTCATTTCCCGCCCATCCCGCACCAATTTGATATTTTTCTACCTTTTATCACCATCCGAAAGCCCGCAGGTTTACCCTGCGGGTCCGTGTTTAGCCCCCACCCCTGTGGTGGGGGTTCGTAATTTTGTTCGCGGTTAGCCCCGCCATCACGGAGTTTACCCCTGCCAAGGCAGAAGCGGGGTTCTTGTCATTCCGAGCGAAGTCCTGCGTAGCTTTAGCGAAGGAGGATAAAGGATGGAAGGCGGAATCCGCGGGTAAAAAATATTTTTGAATTTTTATATGTAATTTTGATTTTTGATATTTTATTTTTGATTTACTTCCTCAACAATCCCCGGCAGTTCGCTGACTTTTTCAACCACCATTAAATCCTGGGGAATCTTCCTGCCGTTCGTATAAGCCATCTTCAGAACCGCGAACATATTCGCCCCCCTTGCCCCCTTCATATCAAGTTTCATTTTATCACCGATAAAAAGGATATTCTCCGGCGGGCAATTTATCGCTCTGGCCGCCTGAACAAAAATTCTCTTATCGGGCTTGCGAAATTTGAACTGATACGAATAAAGTCGAACGGGAAAAAACTTCAGCAGACCGAATTGTTCTAAATGTCTGTCAAGCGTTACCGCGTTAACAAATGTATTGGACAAAATGCCGAGTTTAATCCCCGCTGATTTCAACTTTTCAAGCGTCTCTGGCAAATCAGGTTCTATCTCAGCAAACCTGCTCAAAGGCTCGTACCAGCACCACGCGTAATCGGCCCACTGCTCCGGCGTCAGTTTTACGCCCTTCCTCTGCTCGGCCTTTTTCAAAAGTTCAAAAGAATCAAAATCCCTGCCTGTCAGGTTTGAGAGAATGTTAAAAAATCGGATTATTAGAAGATGACGAAGAAGGAAAAAATTCAGCGACCCTGCCGGCTGATTATGCCTGCAAAGAAAATCGTGCGCAAGCCCCCCGCCCTGCCGGAAAAGAGCAACGGCATCAACTTTGCCGAAATTCAGCAGAGTTTCGCCAAGATCAAAAAGCACCGCTTGGATTTTCTTTTCAGCCAAAGAACCTCGTCCTCTGCGACATCATTTTTGATATATCCCTTAACCGCTTTCCAAAAAACAAGTTACAGCACAATCAATACTGTACCGTCCCGCAGAGACAGTATATCAAAAATTATAGGCGATGGCAATTGTTCAATTCCGCCAAAAAAACCTGTTATATCTTTAAGGTATCTAAAAATGCGACTTGTCATTGCGAGGAGTTTTTGCGGCGTTTGTCGCCCAAAAACGACGAAGTAATCCACATTTTCCGAATTATTAGAGGTATCCTATAGTATTATTACACAAAAAAGATTTAAAAAAGCAATTAATTCTCTTGTTTGTCGGTTAGCGCCCCGGATTTGGCGCCTACAGACACTCTCAATTTGGTTGACTAATCAGACTGGTTATGGTAAGTATAACCAGTTTTAGGCCCCGATATACACTGGATTATCTTAAAATGCTGATTGGCGTACACTTACGATACAGTTATATCTCTGTGCTTTCTGTGATATTGCTATGAATCTTGAGGACTTAAGGGACAAAATTGACGAAATAGACGCAAAGCTCGTAGAGCTGCTCAATGCTCGTGCGCAGATTGTTGTCGAAGTCGGAAAACTCAAGGGCGACGGCCCGATATACGCTCCCGACCGGGAGAAAAAAGTATTACAGAGAATTGCCGAACTGAATAAGGGCCCCCTGCCAGACAGAACACTTGCCGCTATATGGCGAGAGATGATGAGCGGTTCTTTCTTCCTCGAAAGGCCTTTGCGTATCGGATTTTTAGGGCCAAAGGGAAGTTTTTCGCATACCGCTGCGATAAGAAAATTCGGCCAAAGCGTCGAATATGAAGCCGTCCTCGATATCCGCGGAATTTTTGAAGAAGTCGGCAAGGGGCATTGCGACCTCGGCGTTGTTCCGATAGAAAACTCTACCGGAGGCCAAGTCATCGAGACGCTCGACGCCTTCATCGATACTGCCGTGCTTATTTGTGCCGAAATTTTTATGCCGATTCATCATAATCTGCTGGCAAACTGCAAGCTTGAGGAAGTTGAAAAGGTTTATTCAAAGCCCGAAGTTTTCGCCCAGTGCAGAAGATGGCTAAGTACGACTTTCAAGGAAGCAAAAACGATACCTGTCGCTTCCACGGCAAGAGCCGCTCAAATGGCCGCCGAAGAAAAATTTGCCGCTGCTATCGGCTCGGATATAGCCGCTGAATTATACGGCCTGCAGATTATTTGCGAAAATATAGAAGATATCGCCAATAATGTAACAAGATTTCTTATTATCAGCAGGGAAGATGCAAGACCCAGCGGCGATGATAAAACCTCGATAGTCTTCAGCACAGCTCACAAGGCCGGAGCCCTGGCCGATGTGCTGGATGTGTTTAAGAAAAAAGGGGTAAATCTTACTAATATCGAATCGAGGCCGAGCAAGAAAAGGCAATGGGAATATTATTTCTTCGTTGATTGTCAGGGACATCGAAAGGAAGAAAAAATCATCAGTTGTCTTGAAGAAATAAAGCAGCACTGTCTGCAATTGTCGGTACTGGGGAGCTACCCTAAAAACGATACTTTGCTCGAATAGAATTACTTATGGTCGGCAGACAGTTGCCGATAACTGATAACCGATAACTATCTGGAGTTTGAAATGAGAAAGCCATTCATCGGCGGAAACTGGAAGATGAATACCGACGGCAAAGGCGCCGTCGAACTTGCAAAGGCCGTTACGCAAAAATGCGCCGAGCTGCTCGATAAAATTGATGTCTCTGTTTGCCCGCCTTTTGTTTATCTGGCGGCGGTAAAGAACGCAATTGGCTCGGCTAAACTCGGCCTCGGTGCTCAGAATGTTTACTTCGAGGCCAAAGGCGCGTTTACCGGCGAAGTAAGCTGTACAATGCTAAAAGATATCGGCTG
>JAQTQF010000114.1 GCA_028712345.1 Phycisphaerae bacterium
CGTGTTGGAAGTGCCGCCCGATGCAACCAACGCGTTTGATGCGGTGATAAACCATCTGGCCGAAGGCATCGGTTCGACGCGTCTGCGACTGGCCTTGCCGGTGATCGTGCGCCGGTGGGAACTTTCGGCGCTTCAAAAAACTATCCGGCGCCTGATCGGCGCCGACTGGCGCCGATGGCAGGCGGCCAATCTGGGTGCCTGGGGTTTGCTTTGTGCCGCGGGCGCACAGCGGCAGGGGGTCGAACTCGATATATCGGCTGACTGGCCGATGTACGTGTTAAATCATGTGGCGGCGGAGCAGGTGCTGGCGCTGGGCGCAACGCGCCTGACGCTTTCGCCGGAAGATGACGGCGCCAACTTGCGGCGCCTGCTGGCCATGTTGGGCAACAAGGCCGAGGTGGTTGTGTATCAGGATACGCCGCTCATGATATCGGAAGCCTGCGTGTTCCCCGCAGTCGGGCCTGTCCGCCATAGCCTTGGCGACGGCGGATGGCTGCTGTGGTGATGTTTTTGCATCTGAGCCGAATGATATTCTGCAAAAACTGAATCAATCAGTAAAAAAGATTAAGAACCTCTCTGCCCAAATTGAATATACCCATTCTCAGCCGCTTTTCGAGACGCAGACTGTAAGAGTCGGCAAACTTTTCTATGTTAAAGACGCCAATAACTCCGCGCTTAGAATAAATTTCCTTTCGCTTAAACAGGACGACCTGCCGCAGCAAAAGTACAGGGAAGACTATATATTCGACGGGTTTAAACTTACCAAAATAGATTTCCAAAGCAAATCAGTTACAGCCGAACAACTCGCAAAGGATAAGCCCATTGAACCCTTTGAACTTGTACAGAGCTATTTCCCAATCATCGGCTTTTCGGAATCTGCCGCTCTTGGCCGGCAGTTCCATATTTCCGTCAAACAAACTGAGCCGCAAATTTTTCTAAGGCTGATACCGAAAGAAAAATCGGAATTCTTTAAAACATATAAGCAGATTGATTGCGGAATAGACCCTGAAAATTCCCTCCCCTTTGATTTTTCAGCATTGACCTGCGATGACGAGAAAATAACGATTAGACTAACTAAAATAAATACAACGGCAAAAATAAAAATGAATGTCTTTGATGTGGATATTCCTGCTGATTTCACGAAAACGCAAAAAATTGAACCTTGAAAAATTAAGGGTATCTCTAAAAATATTACTTGTCATTCTGACCCCTTAGGGGGAAGAATTTAGTTTCTGTGCTGATAAGAGATTCTTCACTGCAATTCGCTCCGTTCAGAATGACAGTTTTTGAATGTTTTCTACAGAGCACTTTGATTTTCTTTATTCTTCTTCCGGGCACATCATAATATATTCGCGAATCTGATCCATATCGGCAGTTGCCACGGCTATTTTATCATCCGCCGCTCCGTAATAGACATTCAACGAATTGCTTTCCTTATTCACGGTTGCGCCGGTAACAAATACAACATCGCTTACATCTCCGATTCGTTCATAATCAGCCCGCGGGCCGAGAATCCACTCGGGACTCCTTCTCAGCACCTTCCACGGCTCTTCAAGGTCGAGCAGTGCGACACCAATTCGATAAATCTGTCCTGCCGTAGTGCCTCTTACGCCGTGGTAGAAAAGCAGCCAGCCTTCAGGTATCTCAATCGGCTGGCAGGCCAGACCTACTCTTTGGCCATCCCAGAAGGCATGACGAGTCCGCAAAAGAACCCTGTGGTCGCCCCAGTGTTTTAAATCCGGAGAAAGACTCAGCCAGATATGAGCTTCGCCCTGCACAATCGGACGATGAATCAGCGCGAATCTGCCGTTGAATCTGCGAGGAAAAAGACAGGCGTCCTTATCTTCTGGCGGAAGCATCGCTCCCATCCTCGCGAATGTATGAAAATTTTTGGTAATCGCAAGAGAAACTAACGGCCCGCCCTCGCTGAATGACACATAAGTAATCGCAAATTGTCCCTGCTCTTCAAGCCAGACGATTCGCGGGTCTTCCAGTCCCCATCGCTCTTCGTGCGACTCGTGGTCAGCTTCCATCGTCGGCACTTCGTCAATCTGCCAGTTGGTAAGCCCGTCTTTGCTTTTGCACAAAGTCAGATGTGAAAAACCCCTCATATCTTCCACTCGTGCCAGCAGTAATGTACCGTTCGGGAGTTTTATCGCAGCCGGATTAAAAACCGAATTAACCGGATAAGGCCAGTCGTTGGCCTGGAGTATCGGATTGCCTTCGTATCTTCTGAAAAGATTACGAGCAAGAGATTCGCGTTTAAAATTGGCCATTATTTCGTTCCTTCAAACAATTACAAAAACTCGGCGCGATAAGCGCCCTTCTAAACATCATTTCGGCAGAAATTATCGGCCACTGAAGCCGGATTTCGAGTATCTTTGATTACGGTTACCGGGCATTAGCCTTTTAATCTTTTATAATCAAAAAATCAACTCAAAGACCGATAATATTCCATTATAGCTGTACAAAGAATGATATTTGACAACAGTCCAAATCCTGATAAATTATGCCTTTTAATAACAGGAGCCAAGTGATGCAGATTGACAAGCTGGTTTTGGGCGCTTATGAGAACAACTGCTACATAATCCGCGAAGATAAAAATACCGCCGATTGTACAATAATTGACACGGGTCTCGATTCTGAACCGCTGATTGATTTTCTCAACAAGGAAAAATTGAACCCGCTATTTCTAATCCTGACGCACGGCCACGCAGACCACATCGCAGGGGCGGAACAATTACGGCGGAATTTTAAAAACATAAAAGTCTGCATCCATAAAGACGACGCCAATATGCTCGGCGATGCAGCAAGCAATTTTTCCCGTTTTGCCGGGGTTGACATTACCACCGCCCCTGCTGATATAATTTTCGACAAAGAAAAAACGGTCGAATTTGCAAACCTGAAATTCGAGCTTATTCATACTCCCGGCCATACACTTGGAGGAATATGCCTTTATAATAAAGAGAATGAAGTGCTCTTCAGCGGCGATACGCTTTTTGCCGGTTCAATCGGAAGAACCGATTTTGCCGGATTTGACGCCGAAGAATGTTTTCGGCAGCTTGTTAAAAACATTAAAACCAGACTGCTTATACTGCCTGATGATACAACCGTCCTGCCCGGCCATGGCAACAGGACTTCCATCGGCAGAGAAAAACGAGCCAACCCGTTTCTATGTTAGCACAAATTATCTAAAATATTATCAAAACTATCGCAGACCGTTGCGCCGCAGGAAGCAAGTCTTTGTTTTGACTGATGGCCGGCAGGCAAAAGAACGCAATCGCTGCCCAATTGGCAGGCAACCTCATAATCGTGTCTCGTGTCACCTATAAGTAATATCTGACGAGGATTTGTGTTCAGATTTTTCAAGAGTTTTCTGCCGGCATCAACCTTGCTGTGTGCATAATAGTCGTCAAGACCGGTTATGTTTTCAAAAAAATCCTTTACTCTAAATGTCTCCAGAGCTTCAACCAAACTCGACTCCTGTGAAGCCGAAAGAACCGATTGAACAAAGCCGAGCTGTTTTAATTCTTCTATAACCCTGACAGCCCCGGTCTGCAATCGACAGCGGCAACGCTGGGCCTCGTAATCAGTTATAAAATCCTGCGCAATAGCGTCAAAAGACTCCATGGCGAAATCAAACCCTATTTTGAGGTAATAGTCTTTTACCGGAAAATCAAAAATCTCCTGATATTCGGCAAGAGTGGTGGTTTTCATTCCCCGCTGATTCAGCATTCTATTCAATATCTCGACGCACAGCCAGGCATCGTCGAGCAATGTACCGTTCCAGTCCCAGATAATATGTTTGTATTTTGTAAAATCTATCATAGATGCACGGACTACTTCGCAGCGGCAGAGTTAGGCTCGGCAACCGGACTTACCGGGGTTGTTTTGAAAAAATTCCCCCACTTTTCAATCTGCTCGCTCCATAACGGACGCGTCTCACCAACAGGCGTTTTTATGGAAGCAAATACCCCGAACATCTGCTTAGCAGTTTCCGCTGTCTGATTTGTCGTAAAATAATCGTTAAGCGTTTTAGCAACATCAGTATCCGGTGAAATATCCGACGAAAGCAGAATATTAGATACGATTTGTTTTGCCGATTCGGTTTGACCCGAATAAAGATGAACCGCCAGAAGTTTTGCCGTTATAACAGGCACTTCGTTAGGGTCGGGATTCGACTGCAGCAGCAAACCATAATATCTCGCAGCCTGACCGTACAACTCCGAATCTGCGTAGCGATGAGCCATAGTACGGCGAATGGAAAACAACAGTTTTAAGTCCTGGTCAGCTTCTGCTTTTTTCTCGGCAGATTCAAACAACGCTCTGGACTTGGCCAGAATAATTTCATCAGTTTTAGATTTAGCCGCAGCGGCCAGCCTTTTCGCCCACAAAAGCTGTGTCCCGGCATCACAGTGCTGAAATATATTCATCATTGCCTCAGAAGCCTGGCGTCTTTCATCTTCCGAATCGGAATTTGACAATATCAAGCCGAGCCACTCAAGGTCATCCTGTGTTCCAATCTGGCCTGCCACCGTAATAAGTTCGCTGCGAATTTTCACAGATGAATGATTGATAAACCCTTTTTGTTTAAGCACCGCAAAAGCATCTGACGGGTCAACCCTGATAAATCCCACAACAGCCGGAGTAGCTATCTGGTCATTTCCATTGTCAACGGCCTGTTTGAAAATATCGCCGAAGACTTCCGCCGCAAGTTTTCTGTAAAAACTGTCGCTACCGCACAAACGGGCCATTTCATCGAGAAAACGCCCTTTCATCTGCTCGTCTCCTGTTTTGCGATACCCTGCCGCTATAAGTTCAAAATAGGGTCTTACCCGCAATTCTTCCAGTCCATTTTGCAAAAGAAGATTGCGAATCGCCTCGGCAGCTACAACCGAATTTGAATCTTTCATAAACCTGGCGGCAAAATCGAGAGTCTCGATGCGAACCTGCGGGTTGATTTTTACTTCAGAACCCGGAGACAAAGCAAAATTGCAGACATGGCCAAGTGAAACAAGAATTTCGGCCTGCACAGCAACATCGGTTTCCTGCTTGAGCCGCCCAAGCATCGCATCGGCGGAATTTACATTAGTCAGCATCCCAAGCAGTCTTGCCGCTGCGAGCCTGACATTTGCATCAGAGTCGGAAATAAGTGTAATAAGTGGTTTTTGCAATATATCCAGAGGCAACGATTTACCGCTCTTCCGCCACATATTAATTTTTTCTATCGCCCATAGCTTTATCGAACTGTTATCGAATGTAAAATTTTCCGCGATAAATTTTGCCCGGGCCGTATCGTCTCCGGTAGCCTGATATATCGCATCCAGCGACCCGATATATCTTTTCTGCCACTTTACAACCTCTTCACCAAGCCGGCGAACTTTATCCTGCTGAGTCAGTAGCCCCTCACGGAGCATATCCGTTCTGCTTTTTCCCCCAAACTCCCTGATGTCTTTTCGCCACTGCTGCTCATCCCGGCCCTTCGGCAGCCAGTCCTGCAGAGCTTCGCAGGCAGCCGCAGCAACCACTTTGTCCTGACTATCCAGAAAATCTATTAGTTTGGATACCGCCTCTTTTTCGGGACGAATCCGAAGGGCATAAATCGCACCCTTTTTCGCAGATACCACGCTGTCAGGATTATCTATTATTTTTTCGAGCCTGCCGGAAACCTGACGATATGTAAAAATCAGCAGCCCCTGCCCGGCAAGACGCGAGTTTTCAGCAGGCTGAACCTCGATAATGTTTATCAGCGGTTCAAGAAAATCATCCCTTGATGGTATAAGCTGCGGAAAACTCCTGAACCGGCTGATTGCCCTGCACACCGATATTTGAGTGGCAGCGTTATCCTTCGACCAGAGCGAATCGAGCAATATCTGCCTGGCTTCCGGCGAACGGTCCTTCAGAAGTTCAACTGCCGTCTCGATGCGAATCTGTTCATCGGTCGAATTGAGAAGCGTCCAGCGGTTGATTTTCAGTTGGCCGACGAGACTGCCGTCGATACCGTTGGGCTCTGCAAAAAGAGCTGCGGAAAAACAAATAGATACGGCCAGAATACAATATGTTGGTGTTTTCGTGTAAAAATGGCTCATAATAATAGAAATTCTGTCTTTGACTGTTTACCCGTTTTACGCCTAAGCGTTATTTTATGTTCATTTACAATAATTTCAAATAAAAAGACCGGCATCTGCCGTTTAATAATTCAATAATTTTCGTGCAATCTGTTCTGCCGATTCTGAATAGACTGTTTTGACACAGTTTTGCCC
>JAQTQF010000115.1 GCA_028712345.1 Phycisphaerae bacterium
GGGTGATTGTGAAGGGTAATCACGACGGCAAACTCGGCCCCGGCGAAACTGAGGCGTATGATAATATATTTATGCCATTCGTTAATTCGCAGCTTGGCACCAATTCCAAAGATTCATTTTATACCTATTCCGTCGGACCGGTAGAGTTCATTTGCGTGCCTGATACGGAAGACAGGGATTATGTCGTAAAATTTATCGAAAAATCGCTAAAAAAGTCTAAGGCAAAATATAAATTTGTTGCGCTGCATTCCCCGATAATTCCAGTTACCAGCCGATGCTGGGACCTTTATATGTATAGAATTTCTAATAAGCACAATGATGCCCAGAGAGATAAGCTCCTGAATCTGCTGGCCAAATACAAGGCTGTAGTGCTCTGCGCTCATCTGCACAAATACTCGGTCGTAAGGCGAATGACCGACAATGGGCCCGTTGTTCAGGTTATGCTTATCAGCGTTATTCGCGACAGCAATGTTAATGGCCCATATTGGCAAACTGAAGAATATGGTGCTTCGCTCGTTGATCGTGACCCTAAGTTTTCTCCTGAAACTCAGGACAAGAGGCGCCAAGTACTGGCAAAAGAGGCGAAATATGTTACAAAATTTTATCTCGCCGATATGCCGGGATATGGAATTATCTCCGCCTCCGACAGTGAAGACAAATTAACGCTTGATGTTTACGGCGGTCTGAGCAAGGAACCGACTTTCAAGGTGAACCTGACAGAACTGCTTAAAGCGGACAAGAAAGAACCGGTTGAGGATGGTTGCGGCCATTCGAAGTAAAACTGAAAATTAAAAGTTAAAGCAACCTCTAAAAACTTGTCCTCACGAAAGTGGGGATGTTATTGTGAGGACTCACGCTTCTTTGTTACGCTGAGTCCGCCGAAGGCGGACGAAGCATCTATTTACTTTTGGTTTTACACTTTCAATTTTAGGTTTTATGTTTTTTGCAAAATAATAAATTGTCTTTATACGAATGGTAAATATATCCGTACGCTGAATAGGTCGTTTGTATGCGCCTCAATTGTTCCGCCCAATAGCTCAACTATTTGTTTAACCAGCGCCAAACCAAGACCGAAGTGAACGCCTGTACTGCTGCGAGCCTTGTCGCCTTGCCAATAACAATCAAATACCGTTTGAGCCTGCTGTTCGGTAAGCTGACTGCCGGTGTTTTCAAAGATTATTTCGATACCTGTCTCTGATTTTTGAGCTGTTACCCATATTTTTCCGCCTTGATTCGTATATTCAGCGGCATTATCGAGAAGGTTTGATGCCACTATTGATAATGCCATTGTGTCTGAATTCAACATAAGATTTTTATCAAGACGGTTTTCAAAAACAATCCCGGCTTCGACGGCTTTGTCCGAAAGAGGCCGCCAGCACTTATCAATAAGGTCAGATATATTTATTTGCTCTTTGCTGAAGGTCGTCTGTCCGCTTTCGATTCTTGCGAGCATAAGCAGTTTATTAACCAGTTCCTCCAAATCATTGGTTATCGAAAGAGAATCGGACAGGGCGTTGCGATATTCGTCCCCGTCGCGCTGGCGCATTAGTGTTACATCGATAATTGACCGCATACCGGCCAGCGGAGTCCTCAACTCGTGTGCCACATTTGCGTTAAAGGATTTTTCCCGCTCGAAGGAAGCATCCAGTCTTGCCAGCAAACTGTTAAGCTGTTTTTGTATGGGCAATATTTCTGTCGGCAGATTCTGGTCTGAAATACGACTTTTAAGGTTATTTTCACCAATGTTCTCAATCTGCCTGGCGACTGATGAGAGCGGCTCCAATCCCCTTTTTACCACGAGAGTTGCAACGGCACAGACAAGGCCTACGATGACTGCCGAGGCAATTGAAAGGAGGTATTTTAAAAAGCTCAAATGCGACAACAGACCTCCGGCGTATCTGGCTACTACCAGCGTCAAAGTTTCTGGTGCGGTCGGTTTGTCGGAATCTTCATGTATTTGAAAATGCAATGCAACAGCACGGAAACTGCGGCCGTCATTCATTACGAAAGACTGGAAAGCAGCAGCGTGATATTCTTCGGGATTGAACCGTATCAGCTCTTCATTGTCGAGAGACGGAGATTTCCTTATGGAAGTACCATTCTCTTTCCAGAATTGATAGAAAGCTGTTTTTGTATTGCCGGCAAATTCAGGAATCAAATTAATATCAATCTCGAAGCTAATCCCATAGCCCTTCCGTTCAGTCGAAGCGGATATTATATGGGCTGCGGATTCAAGAGATGTGTCGAACTGGTTATACATCGCACGGCTGATCATATTATAAATGACAAAATCGAAAACTATCAGCAGTACCACCATGCCGCCGATCATACCGTATATCAATCTTGATTTAAGTGATTGCATCGGATTTATGCTCCCAAAATATAACCCTGCCCCCGTACCGTCTGTATTAAGGGCGGGGCGCCGTCCTTTTCGATTTTTTTCCGCAGATAGCCGATATAAACATCGACTACATTGCTCGATGCTTCTGAGTTGAATTCGTAAACATGCTCCCATATATCCGTTCGTGAAACAATCTGACCGGTGCGCATCGCAAGATATTCAAGGAGCATATATTCCCGCGATGTAAGAGTGATTTCCTCATCTGCCCGCCATACTCTCCTGGCGTTAAGGTCTATACGCAAATCCTGTACCTTCAGAATGGGATTTTTTTGCACATAGTTGCGCCGCATCAAAGCTCTCAGCCGTGCCAGAAGCTCGCCGAAAGCGAAAGGCTTACTCAGATAATCATCTGCGCCCATATTCAGTCCCGTTATTCGGTCTTCAACGGTATCTTTGGCCGTGAGGATCAATATATGATTGGCTTTCTTTTCCTCTCTAAGCTTTTTAAGAATGCTCAGTCCATCCATCTTCGGAAGCATCAAGTCGAGAATTATCACATCGTAATCATTCGACATCGCATACCAAAGGCCATCCTGTCCGTTGCCGGTAGCGTCCACGGCAAAACCGGCTTCTCGCAGGCCCTTTGCCAGCGATTTTTGCAGAGGCGGATAATCTTCGACAAGCAATATTCGCATTATAATAACACCCAAAAATAAAACGCCGCCGATTCAGGTTATGTCTCGACGGCGTCTGATTAATTAAACAGCAGCAAACTTAGTCCTTGTCTTCATCTTTGTCGTCATCGTCGTCTTTATCTTTGTTCTTGCTCTTGCATGTGCCCTTATCGTCGTCATCTTTATCTTTTTTGCTGCATTTCGCTTCTTCTTTTTCGACAGCGACTTCTTTAATAATGGTACCGTCGGCGGCAACCTTAACTTCGACTTCCTTGCCGTTTCTGGTGATTTTTGCCTCGTAGATGGTTATCGGAGTTTCGAGCTTGACAACTTTTAACTGAGCGTATTCGACTGCTTTTTCAACTTTGCTAAGTTTCGCGTCTTGTGCCTTAAAAGTTTTGGCAACCGCTGCCGGCACGGCATCTATTGCTTCAAAAGACTCTATCTCCATAACGGTGCCGTCAACAGCAAGCTTCACATCGCATTCCTTCTCGCCGTCTTTGACCTTAAGTTCGCATATCGTTGTTGCCTCTTCTTCCATAACGCATGTTTCTATTGATGCGTTCGGCATCAGTGCCTTTATGGCATCCTGTACTGCTGTTGATACAGAACCCTTTTCACATTTCTCAGCATAAGTTACCGCACAAAGCCCCGCTGCCAGGGTAACACAACACACAATAATCCAAGTTTTCCTGACCATTTTAGAACTCCTTATAAAAATATTTCTGCCCTTATGCCGTCCGTCAACACAACGGCCGAAACCGACACATTAGTGCCAAAGGCGGCAATATACTACGAAAACAGCTATGAGAATATCATGAGAACATGCTTTTGCAATAAAAAACACGCACAGTGTTGAATCTGCCGACTAATTTTCGCAATGAAACTCTAAAAAAAAAGCCGCCTGCCCGGATATAAAATCCAGTGGGAAATAGTCCGGTAATATCTCATATCCTGTTTTATTATCCAATATTTCCAAAAACAGCTATCAACGCGCCGGTCTGGTCGTAGTTACGGGTATTTCGCCGCGAAGCGCCTTGCCTGCCCGGCCAGTCAGCCACAGATATTCGTCGCTGGGCAGAGGAATTCCATCGTAACTTGGTGTTATGAACATATCTATGCCTCCCGGTCTGGGAGGATTATTGGTAATTTTAAATATGGCAGTGCCCTCATCGACCTCGTCGAACATCGCTATGTAAAGCATATTTGCATTCGCAGTAGAAACCGTGGCATATACCTGGTTCCAGAAGAATTGCCCGCCGCTGCGAGGCATTTCGTTGTACGGCTTGGCGGGGTCAGCGTTGTGATGGCTGTATCCCGGCCAGATAACCGGTAAATATTCTATAAGATGACTTGGGGTGCTGTTGATCTGACACCAGAGAATATCCGGTATCCAGACGCTGTTAGTAAAGTTGATTATTTCGCCGGGATATTTGTAACGGCCGATGGACCAGGGGCTGATAATATCAGCCAGAAGGTAAGTTGCCTGTACCCACGGATCGCTGCTCGATCGCCATATATCATTGACGCCTATCATAACAAGATTGCCGCCATAGACAGGGTCATTTTGAAGGAAATTTACGAGGTTATAAACTTCCTGTCCCTCATATTCTCGTCCGAAACCTATTCCCCATATCGCCACAACAGGTTTGCCTCTATGATACATATACGCATAATCGGTTGGGTCTTTCGTTACCTGCCTTGTATTAACGAGGTATTTCCAGTCGTTTATTACATATGAAGTTTGTCCTGCATCGAGGCCGGTAAGGTCATACATCACCGCATATTTCCTGTTGTACATATTTGCACCGTCTTTGCAGTAGTCAAGCACATCGTTACGGTGATAAAAGCTTGAACTTGTCTGGCTCTTTATTTCCGTTGCGAATCTCTGCAAATATATGCCGTCAATACCGTACTGCTGCATCCACTGGAAGTGCCGTCGTACGGTTTTGAGATTATGCGAACTGAATACATAGTGATTGGTGCCGTCGTAAAAGTCAGGAGCGAGAAATTTTTCATCCGCATCATACTCGCTCATATCAGGCCACATATCGACACGAACATTGCTTGGCGTGAATGAAGACGAACGGCCGCTCCAGTGTACCCAGTTGCGGGAAGTTCCATCGCCCGGACAGTTGAACCAACCCTGATAACCGCACATAACCTTGCCGATGAGGCTGCAATTAGTATCAAATTTCCAGACATTTCCTTTGCTTCTCTTGACGCCATAGACTTCATCTACACGCCAATAATAATTAACATCTCTTACAAGAGCCGGGTCGTAACTGGCGACGGTAAAATTGCCCTTAAACAATGGACTTGATTGGCTCATCCAGTTTGCGGCCAGCAGGGCGTAATCATCGAAGTCCACGATATCATCGCCGTTGCTGCCCGCATAAGGCTCAGAGCCGGCTGGATTTTCCAGCCAGTAATTTATAAGAATCAGAAGGTCTTCGTAGTCAACCTGTCCGTCTTCATCCAAATCGCCTGTGAGATACTGAGCTTCCGCTACGGCGTTGGCATCTGTGCCGAAATATACATCGTGTGAAACGGTGCCATAGCCTGCGGTCCAGCTTAAAATTTTATTTGGGACTACGCTTGTTTCCGTATTAGCGGGGTCCGGGTTTTCAGCCTGACCGGCGATAGTGGTAAATTTCCACAGGAGTCCCGGGACAGTATTTGCTCCAATGATTTCATCAATACGCCAGTAATATGTGGTATCGACAGTAACTGCGGGTGGGGTGTAGCTGTTTGTACCCTGATTACCCCTGAAAGCAGGGGGATTTGTCGTACCGAAATAGACATCGTGTGATAATGCACCAAGTCCGCTTGTCCAGCTTAAATTCACATCCGGCAGTAAATCTGTCGAATGATGACTGGGATTTGGACTGGCCGCCTGCTGCGGGTTGTTGAGCTGTCTTACGGTTGTACTGCCGGGATTTGTTATATTATAATCAACACCCAAGGTTCCCGTGCCGTCGTAGGCGGCAATCTGACCGCCGGCTATATAACTGTTTATCAAAGATGTTTTATCGCCTTCAACAACGAGAGTGCCGCCTGATATGTCGAGCAGGCCGGTGCATCCCGCCGGCCAGGCCATTTGAAAGTCCGCCACCGTGATAGTTCCGCCATTGAGATATACATAGCCTTCGCCTGTTGAGGCGCCGATGTCGTTGTAGCCGATACCGAAGGTGCCATAGACATAAATTTCGCCGCCGTTCATCAGCAAAGATCGGA
>JAQTQF010000116.1 GCA_028712345.1 Phycisphaerae bacterium
AGCGGTATAATATCCTATTATCAAAGCTGTTGCAAGTATGGAGGCAATTTATATGACCGCGAGAAAACCAGCGGTGGCTGGGCAGTTTTACCCCGGCAGTGAAAAACAATGCCGGGGCCAAATCGCCGATTGTCTGACCGATAGGCCGGTAACCTGCAAATTACCGGAAAAAATCGTAGCTGGAATCGTGCCTCAGGCCGGTTGGACATTCAGCGGAGAGCTATCTGGGATGGTTTTTTCGGCGATTGAAAAGGCAAATCATTCGGTTGATACGGTTGTAATTTTCGGGGCATCGCACAGTTATTTCGGACCAAGCGCGGCAGTTTACGAACAGGGCTCGTGGCTTACGCCTTTGGGCGAGATAAAAATCGATGAGGAGTTGGCTCGGGCTATAATTCAGAAAAGTCCGGCGGCTAAGGCAAATTCCGAGGAGCATCAATACGAACACAGCATTGAAGTGCAGGTGCCTTTTGTTCAGTATCTTTTTCCGCAGGCAAAAATTGTTCCGATATTGACGCCGGCGGCAGAATTCGCGGTGCATCTGGGAATCGAGACAGCCGAATGCATAAAATTGGCGGCGGGCAAAAAAATTGTCTGTATCGGCTCGACTGATTTGACGCATTACGGGCCTCGGTACGGTTTTAATCCGCAGGGCGATGGTGCGGCAGGGATAGCGTGGGCCAAGGATGTCAACGATATGGCGTTTATCGAGCTTGCTCTGAATTTGCAGGCTGAGCAGATGTTGACCAAATCGATGGAGAAGGAAAACGCTTGCGGGCCGGGCGCAGCGGCGGCGGCGATTGCGGCAGCGAGGTCGCTTGGCAAAACGAAAGGCCTTCTACTGGCCCATACGCACAGCAACGAGGTTATGGAAAAGAAGTTCGGCCAGAGCAGCACCGAGAGCGTCGGATACGCGGCAATAGTATATTAGAAATAGTAGATAGCAGGCCGAAAATAAAGATTAGCCTTGAAAACGGCGGGGTATTTCTCTAAAATCTGCCAAAATTCCTTTATTTATTACCATTCTCAGAAAAACATGGATTCCCGCTCCGCCAGAGGCGGATAAATTTCGCGGGAATGACAAATATAGGACTTCCGTATTAGAAAGGTTTTGCTTAAATGTATCTGATACCCGCGATTGACCTGCTTGATGGAAAATGCGTTCGTTTAGTTCAGGGAGAATATCACCGTTATATCAATTATGAAGAGATGCCTGAGAAAAAGGCGATTGAGTTTCGCAATGCGGGTGCTGAATGGCTGCATATTATCGACTTAGACGGGGCAAGAATCGGAAGATGTGTTAATATCGATGCGGTTCGGGCAATTCTGCAAAATTCTGAAGGTCTTAAGGTGCAAATAGGTGGCGGCATTCGCGACAGAGACACTATAGCTAAAATGCTCGATATGGGTATAGCAAGGGTCATTGTTGGGACAAAGGCGGTCGGCGATATGCAGTGGCTGGGTGAAGTTTCGCGCCAATTCGCGGGGAAAGTGGTTCTGAGCCTCGATGCAAGGGGAAGCAAAATCGCAACTCACGGCTGGAAAAAAGACAGTCCGCAGGAGCTTATTGAATTAGTGAAACAGGCTGCAGAACTTCCACTGGCGGCGATTATTTATACCGATATCAATAAAGACGGTATGCTTGCCGGGCCAAATATCGAGAGGACAAAGATACTGGCTGAGACGGCGAAACTCCCCATAATCGCGGCAGGAGGAGTTACGACTATTGAGGATATACAAAAGCTGGCAGAGACGAAGGTTATCTCAGCGGCAATTGTCGGAAGGGCCTTATACGAAGGGACAATGGAGTTGGCAGAGGCTATAAAAGTCTGTAACCAGAGCAGGGACAAGCAGTAAATGAAAAGGCGGTGAGGTTAATTTTCCTTTGACCGGCCGGCTAAATCCATTATACTTGCTGACTTATACAAACAAACCAGATTTTTATGGAGGTCCAATGTATAAAGGCAAAATCGCAACAGAAGGTATCACTTTTGACGATGTTCTGCTGGTTCCGGCAAAAAGCGATTTTGTGCCGGCACAGGCTGACACTTCGACAAAGCTGACCAATAATATAACGATAAATATCCCCATTGTTTCGGCGGCTATGGATACGGTTACCGAATCTGCTCTTGCCGTTGCGCTGGCGCAGGAAGGCGGAATTGGGATAATACATAAGAACCTCGATGTCGAATCGCAAAAGCGCGAGGTGGCGAAGGTAAAACGGAGTGAAAACGGAGTTATTTTAGACCCGGTTACACTTTCGCCGAGCCAGACGGTTCAGCGGGCATTGGAAGTGATGAACGAACAGAATGTTTCTGGTATTCCGATTGTCGAAGGCAAAAAACTTGTCGGCATTCTGACCCGCAGAGATTTGAAATTTCTCAAGGACACATCGGTCAAACTTAACGAGGTTATGACGAAAGATAATCTGGTTACGGCCACTGCGGATACTACTCTTGAACAGGCGAAGGAGGTTTTACGAAAACACAAGATTGAGAAACTCCTGCTGGTAAACGGCAATAGTGAACTTGCCGGTCTGATAACGATGAGAGATATCGACAGGGTTCAGCAGTATCCCAGCGCCGCGAGAGACAGCCGTGGAAGATTGCGGGTTGGAGCGGCGGTAGGCGTAAAAGATTTTGAAAGAATCGAGGCACTGATGGCGGCTGAAGTTGATGTGATTGTAGTCGATACGGCTCACGGACATTCGCAGAATGTTATCGATACGGTAAAAGAGATTAAGAAAAATCATAATATCGATGTTATCGCGGGCAATGTTGCGACGGCCGAGGCGACGAGCGATTTGATAAAGGCCGGCGTTAACGCAGTCAAGGTTGGCATTGGGCCAGGCGCCATTTGCACGACAAGAGTTATCAGCGGCGTAGGCGTGCCGCAGATCTCGGCGGTTATGGATTGTGCCGCGGTGGCGGAGAAATATAAAATACCGATTATCGCCGACGGCGGAATAAGATTATCTGGCGATATAACAAAAGCACTGGCGGCAGGAGCAAGCTGCGTGATGCTCGGTTCGCTTCTGGCGGGTCTGGCGGAAAGTCCGGGACTGCTTGTTATTTACAAAGGCAGACAGTTTAAGGAATATCGCGGAATGGGTTCTTTAGGTGCGATGGTCAAAGGCTCTGCTGACAGATACGGACAAAAAGGTGTAACACGGAAAGAGAAACTTGTTCCCGAAGGCGTTGAGGGTAGAGTGCCTTATCGCGGAATGCTCGGCGATTTTATTTATCAGCTTGTCGGCGGTTTGCGGGCAGGTATGGGATATTGCGGGACGCCGACAATAGATAAACTCAGAACGGACGCTAAGTTTGTCAGAATCAGCGCAGCGGGGGTAAACGAATCGCATCCACATGATATTCTTATAACAAAGGAAGCGCCAAACTATTCAACGAGAGATATGATCGAAGGGTAAGATGAGTCAGACAATAGCCATCATTGATTTCGGCAGCCAGTACGGTCAGTTAATCGCACGGCGGGTTCGCGAGCATAATGTTTACTCGATGATTTACCAGCCTTCCGTTTCGGCGGGTGAGCTTGCGAAAATCAAGGATTTAAAGGGAATAATTCTTTCCGGCGGGCCGGCAAGCGTATATGCATCAAACGCTCCGGCGGCGGACGAAAAACTTTTTAATCTCGGCGTTCCAATTCTCGGCATCTGTTATGGAATGCAGTGGGGCTGCAAGGTTCTTGGCGCAAAAATCAAAAAAGCGGCAAGCAGAGAATACGGCAGAGCGGTTGTATCGATAACCAATTCAAAGGATTTGTTCGCGGGCCTGGGAGATACCGCAACGGTATGGATGAGTCACGGCGACCAGGCAGAGACGCTGGGCGGAGACTTTGAAGTTTTGGCAAAAACGAATACCTGTCCTTACGCGGCGGTGCGGAATAAAAATAAAAAATTCTACGGTCTGCAATTCCATCCGGAAGTAAGTCATACGCCCAGGGGCGATATAATGATGAAAAACTTCCTTTATGATATCTGCGGCTGTGGCGGCGACTGGCAGATGAGCGATTTTGCAGAGCACGCCATCGAAAAAATTAAAGCCCAAGCGCCGAGCGGCAATGTAATCTGCGGCTTGTCAGGCGGAGTTGATTCGGCTGTGGCGGCGGGGCTGGTTCATAAGGCCATCGGCGAGCGGCTAATCTGCATATTTGTCGATAATGGTCTTTTGCGAAAAAACGAACGGCAGCAGGTCGAAAGCACTTTTAAAGACCACTTCCATATCGATTTGAGGGTAGTTGACTGGAGCAGGCAGTTTTTGGATAAGCTCAATGGTATAACCGACCCGCAGCAGAAGCGGAAAATTATCGGCCATGAATTTATCGAAGCTTTTAAATCAGAGGCGGCCAAAATTTCCGACGCAAAATATTTGGTGCAGGGTACGCTTTATCCTGATGTAATTGAATCGGGCAGTAAAGATGGCAATTTAGCGGCGAATATAAAGCTTCATCATAATGTCGGCGGTCTGCCGAAGGAATTGGGTTTTGAACTTATTGAGCCTTTGAGAGATTTGTTTAAAGACGAAGTCAGGCTCGTCGGCGAATATTTGGGACTGCCTGAGCATATGGTCTGGCGGCATCCGTTTCCGGGGCCGGGACTTGCGGTGCGAATCATCGGTGAAATTACCGATGAGCGGCTAAGAGTTTTGAGGGACGCGGACGAAATACTCATCGACGAAATCAAGTCGGCGGATTTATACAGAAAAGTATCGCAGACGCTGGCGGTTCTTGTGCCGGTAGCGACGGTAGGGGTTATGGGCGATGAGAGAAGTTATGAAAATGTTATCGCCATTCGCTCGGTTGACACAACTGATTTTATGACGGCCGATTTTTCAAGAATTCCTTATGATGTACTTGCAATCATCGCAAATCGTATTATAAACGAAGTTCGGGGGATAAATCGCGTTGTTTACGATATAAGCTCGAAACCTCCTGCCACTATTGAATGGGAATGAGAATGAAATTTAAAACTGAAGATTCAAAGCCCAAAATTGTTTTTTTTGTATTTTTTATTTTTGTTTTTAATTTTTCCGTTTCTGCTTCTGATATAAATGATACAAACAGCACTGCCGCAATTGGCAGCTGGAGGCAGGACGGAAAGCGATTTGTTGGGATTGCTTTTGAGGACGCTAAAAAGACATTTTTCGACAGAGATAATCTCTTGCTGCTGCTTATGGCCGGTGGCGGAAGTATAGCCCTTGCGGACAGGGCTGATGATAAAATCGCAGAGAATTTCGAGAGGCACCGTTCGATTCCAAGAGGTCTGGATAATATCACCGATTTGGTAGGTAATCCGGGAATGCATTTTGCTGCGACGGGATTATGGTATGGTATAGCGGCAAACAAAAAGGACGATATTAACATTCAGCGAAGTTGGATAATGTTTCGGGCACTGGCGGTGACGAATGCTACGACGCTGAGTTTGAAGCTGATAGCCAACAATCACACACCTAATGGGAAATCTTTAGCCTGGCCGAGCGGGCATACTTCAAGTTCTTTTACGGTAGCCTCAGTGTTAGATGAATTTTATGGTCCTAAAGTCGGCATACCGGCGTATTTGGCGGCGGGTTTTGTTGGGTATCGAATGATGGATTCAGGCGACCACTGGGCAAGCGATGTTCTTTTCGGCGGCGTGCTCGGATATGTTGTCGGGCACGCGATTGCGGGAGAAAATAAGAAGCTTCAATTTGCCGGTTACAGAATTCAGCCTTTGGTTACGACATTGCATAGCAGGCCTTCGGCGGGGATAGCATTGGCAAAGGAATTTTAAAATTTTGAATCCCGCCAAGGTACTCCACAGGCGGATAAACATTGACGAGGCTAACCGTTACTTTATGTTAACGGCTGGGGTTTGAACCGGAGTTTTTGGGTTTTTGGATATGTAAACAAATGCGGGCGGGATGTTCAGCGGAACAAATTTTACTTTCACATCATTAAAGTATTTTTTCAATCTTGTCCGCAAAAACGGCGAATACTGAAACTGAACATAAGTATCGGACTTGCTTGATAAGGCAATTATATTTTCTCTTTTCGCTTCGTCAAATATCCTCAGGGGCAAACAAGACAGGATGCAGTCGCAGTTTTTCACATATTTTTCATAGTTCTGAACATCATCGTTGATAACCGTAAGACGCGGGTCTTCTATCGCCTTTAGCTGGTCGCAAAAATACGGGTTAATTTCGAAGCAGGTC